>JBGPFV010000242.1:0-4731 GCA_041483535.1 Terriglobia bacterium
AAAGAACACGTATTCCCAGGGACGCCCGCGCATGGGCCGCGATTCGATCTTGCTCAAACTGATGTCGCGCAGCGCGAACACGCTGAGCGCCTTGAACAACGCGCCCGGAATGTTCTTCAGGCTGAACGCCAGCGAAGTTTTGTCCGCATTCGCCTTATGCGGATTCCGGGCCGTCCGCGGCTTGCCCCGGCGAATCAGAAAGAAGCGGGTAAAGTTCTTCTTGTCGTCCTCAATTCCGGCCTTGAGAATTTTCCCCGAATACACTTCGGCGGCCCGCCGGCTGGCGATGCCCGCCGCATCGCGCAAGCCCTCCGCTACGACGTGCTTCACGCTTCCCGCCGTATCGTAGAACGGCACCGCCTCCAGCTTGGGATGCTTCGCGAACAGGTCGCGGCACTGATCGAGCGCTACCGGATGCGAGAACACGCGCCGCACATCTCGAAGCTTGGCGCCCGGCAGCGCAATCAGATTGTGCACGATGCGCAGGCGAAACTCGCGCACGATGTGCACGTCGCGTCCCAGCAATAAATCAAGATGCTCGGCGACCGAACCGGCCAGCGAGTTCTCGATCGGGATGACCGCGCCCTCCACCGTTCCCCGCGTGACGCGGTCGAAGACCTCAAGCGACCGCGCGCACGGCACCACCGTCGCCCGCGGCAACATCGCCTCGGCCGCTTCGTGGCTGAAAGATCCGAGTTCTCCCTGAATCGCAACTTTCATGAAGGCGTCTTCCTCGTTTTGTTTGGGCGGCTCGCAGCCCCTAAAGGAGCGTCTGGCTTTGAGGAATTTTCGGCATCGCTAAAGCGATGCCCTGATACGAACCTCAATGCTTTCTGCGGGTCGTACGAACCGTAATTCTTTCTGCGGCACGGCGGAATATCGACCCGCAACTCATCGCACCACAGGCCGCGCCAACTCCTTCGTCATCACCAAAGCGTCCAACTGGTTCGAATAGTATCCCGGGACCGTTTTTTGCACGAAATACCCTTTCTGCTTGTAGAAACGAATCGCCGCTTCATTATTCACCGGCGTCTCCAGCGCCACCCCGGCCACGCCCGCACGCAGCAACTGCTCTTCCGCGGCTTGCAGCAAAGCCGAACCGACGCCCGATCGTCTCGCCTTCTCGACCACGTCGATGGTAATAATGTGTCCATGGGCGCGGCGAGTCTCGGCCACGATGAAACCTAGAATGCCGCAACCCGGAGTCCCCGCCGGCGCGCGGTTGTTGCCCCGGCCGCCTTCGTCCACGGCCACCAGAGTAAACGACCCCGGCCGCCGAATATAGAAAGCCATCTCCGGACGCGAGTACGCCAATTGCGGATCGAAGCATGCCTGGTCAATCCGCCACAGCGTATCAAAATCGGCCTTCTCAAACGGTCGAATGCAAAACGGCACGCCGCCATTGTAACGGGATTATGGCGGGAGAGTAGCGGAAGACTTGCGCAACTGAGAACTGGGAACTGAGAACTGTTTTCGTGACTCGCTGCTCGTAGCTCGTGGCTCGCAGCTCGTAGCCTCTTTTCCCTCTCCTCCCCCTTGCGCAGCTGCATCCATTAGAAGTACGATTTCTGCCAAGAGGTACCGTGGGGCGTTTCCTCCTTATCGACGTGGCCGTGGCGCTCGCTCTCTCCTTCCTCTGGTATGGATGGTTTGCGCGTTACAACCGGCGTCGCGCCGCCGCCGTGCTGCAGTGGGTGCAGGCGGCATGCCTGGGAAAAGGCCGTATCGTAGATCTGCAATGGCAGGCCAGCAGCTCCCGGCTGAAGGCCACTCTACAGCTTTCCTCGCGCTGGTTTGAGGACGCCAGTCTCACCATTCGCCTGTTGCCCCGCCCGCTCCCGGTGCAGTGGGCCCTGAGCCGCTGGCAACGGCAGGAGGAAACGCTCACCTTCGAGGCCGACATGGGATTTCCCCCGGGCTTCCATCTCGACGTCATCCGTCATCGCTGGTCGGGCAACAGCGGAGCGAAAAACTCGGGAGCAAAAAGCTCGGCGCGCACGCGCCCCTGGATCATCCACCGCCCCGGACCCGTCATTCTTACCACCAAGGAAGACTGGCCCGCGGAATTGAGCCCGGTGGTGAATGCGCTGGCCACCTGGCGCGACAAGGATTTCGTGGGCGTCCGCTTCAACTCCACCTCGCCGCACTTCACCGCCACGGTGGCGCTCGAAAACCTCTCCGATCAAAAATCGGCAGCCGCGTTGCTCGGCCTTTTCCGCGAACTGGCGGCCAGTTCCTCCGCTAAACAACACTAGAACTCATCTCATAAATGGTTTTGGGAAGGGCACGGCTTCAGCCATGCCGCTACCGCGCCAATAAAAACGAGGGCTTTAGCCCCTGAGGGCCGGACCGCTTGCTCCGGATACCATTTATGAGACCAGTTCTAGTGTCTTGAGTCTCGTCATCCCCGCTTTTACGGCCACGCTCTTGCGGGTCTCCTTATTATCGTCACCGTAGCCCGTGACTGGAGGGCGCGCCGATTTGCGCCCACGGGAGGCCAGACGGCACGCCCCTACTCCGGTTCCGCCACAAACCGATAGCCCACTCCCCGCACCGTTTGCAAATGCTTCGGCTGCGACGGATCCTCTTCAATGTACCGCCGCAACCGCACCACAAAATTATCGATGGCGCGGGTGTCGGTGTCTTCGCGCAATCCCCACACATCTTCGAGAATCGCCTTGCGCGAAACCACGCGGCCTTCGCTGCGCACCAGATAGCGGAGAAACTCCGCCTCCATCACCGTCAGATGGATCGTATTTCCCAGCGTGCGTAGTTCCAGTTCCGCGAAGTCAATCGACTTGCCGCAAAAACTAAAGGCATCGCCGCCAGATTCCCGCTCGCCCACCCGCGCGCTCCCCGTCGTGCCACGCCCGGCGGGACGGGCATCTTTCATCCCGTCGTCTTTCATCCAGACACTGCGCCGCAGCAGGCTCTCCAGGCGCGCGATCAAGATCGCCAGCTCGAACGGTTTCGGCAGGTAATCATCGGCCCCCGACGCGAATCCCTCGAGCACATCCTCGGGACGCCCGCGCGCCGTTAACATCAGAATCGGCACATAATTCTTCTTTTCGCGCAGCCAGGCCGCCACCTCGAAGCCGCTCTTGCCCGGGAGCATCACGTCAAGAATCACCACGTCGAAGCGTTCTTTTTTTTCCACCAGCCGGTCCAGAGCCGTCTCGCCGTCGGCCGCAACTTCCACGGTATGTCCTTCGGCTTGCAGGTTGAAACGCAGGCCCTGCGCCAGATGCGCCTCGTCTTCCACCACCAGGATCCGGCTCATGCCTCTCGCCTCGGCAATTCCAGAGTCACGGTCGTACCCTTCCCTGCCCCTTCGCTCTCGGCGAATACCCGGCCTCCGTGGTTGCGCGCAATCGAGCGGACGATGAACAATCCGAGCCCCGTGCCCTTCATGCGCGGACGTCCGCGCTGGCGAACCCGGTAGAAACGTTTGAAAATGCGCTTGAGCTCATTCTGCGGAATGCCGACCCCACGGTCGCGCACGCGGAGCACGATCTTCTCCCTCTCGGAAATCTTCAGCTCCACGGCGATGTGTACGCCGTCAGGCGAGTACTTTACGGCGTTGTCGAGCAGGTTGCTAACCGCCGTGTGCAACTCGTCGGGATCGCCCAGCACGCGCGCGCTGCCGGGCTCGGGCAGAGCGTCCCGGTAGTCGAGATCCTGAGGCCGCAGATGATGACGCGCGCGCGCCAGCTCCACGCACTCGCGGACGAGGGCATTGAAATCGACCGGCAAGCGGTGCGCCTTACTTTTCTTCTGCCCTGCGGCGCCGGCTTTCAGCACCTGTTCCACGGTGCCCATGAGGCGCTCGGTATCGACGAGCATCGATTGGTAAAACTCCCGGCGCTGCCTTTCGTCCACTTCGCGCTGCTGCAACGTTTCCAGATAGAGACGAATAGAGGCGATCGGAGTCTTGAGTTCGTGAGTAACCGCATTGATGAAGCTGTCGTGCTGCTCGTTGCGCCGGATTTCGCGCACCAGAAAAATTGTGTTGAGAACGAGCCCGGTGATGATGGCGCCGAAGAAGATGATGCCAAGGAAGACTTTGATGCCTTCGCGCCAATTGAGGATGATCCAGCCGCTGCCCACCGCAAAGGCCACCGCGGCCAGGCAGACGCCGAGGGTCAGGAAGAATGCGATCGCTTTGCGCCGGCTGCTTATTCGCACAGGGAGATTGTAGCGGGCAGGAGAACAGGTGTCAGGTCTTAGGTCTTAGGTGTCAGGAAAATCTACCTGGGGAAGTTTCATTCCCGGGGGCATTGATTCTGATGGCGCCCACAAGAGACGTGGCAAGCCGCGTCTCTACGGAATTTACCTGGCAGGCTGTCGGGTCTTGCTTTTCCTGAGACCTGGGACCTGAGACCTTTTCTAGTCGTTCCCCGCAGCCGCCGCCATCACTTGCGCGGCCTCCGCATCCCGCACCAGGGCCGGCTTCGGCGGCAGGTTATCGAGCGTGACCTTGTACACGTGTCGCGCCAGTCCCAGCTTTTTCAGCGCCCAGATGCCGTACCAGTTCATGTCGATTTCGTACCAGCGCAAGCCGTGACGTGCGGAAACTGGATGCGCATGATGGTTGTTGTGCCAGCCTTCGCCAAAGGTAACGATGGCCACCAGAAAATTATTGGTGGAGAGGTCTTTGGTCGCGAAGCGCCGCGATCCCCACAGGTGGGTGACGGAGTTCACCATCCACGTGGCGTGCAGTCCGACCACGAT
>JBGPFV010000243.1:0-4718 GCA_041483535.1 Terriglobia bacterium
AAACTACTACTTTGTCTCCGGGTTTTACGCCATCAAGGACCACATAGTCGTTGCCGACGATTTGGCCGATCTGGAGCGGCTTCTGGTGGACCACGTATCCACCCTTCTGGTCCGACTCCGCGACGAACGCGAAATACAGGCCGCCGATGCGCGACACGGCTACGACCGGAACCACGGGCTTTTCCTGGCTGCCCCAGACCACGCGGGCGCGGATGAACTGCGCGGTGCGCAAGCTGTCGTTCGAGTTTGCGATGGCCGCTTTTACGAGCACGGTTTGTGTCGCGGTGTCCACCTGTGGCGAGATGAACGCGATGCGGCTGGCGGCGAGCGAATTTCCTGAATCGTCGATAATCTGGACGGGAAGATTCATCTTCAGCTGCGCAGATTTCTCGATGGGAACATAGATGTAAGCTTCGAGACTGCCGGGACGGTCCACGGTGGTGAGCGTGGTGGTGGTGAGGACGCGGTCGCCAACGCGGACGGGAACATCACCGACAATGCCGGCACGCGGGGCGACGACCTGGTAGTAGTGCAACTGAACCTGTTGTTCGTTAACCTGAGCGCCGAGCGATTGCAGTTGCGCCTGGGCGGCATCGAGGGTCGCGCGCGCCTGGTCGAGATCCTGCTTACTGACTACGCCGGCATTGGCGAGGCCGCTGACGCGGTCGTAATTCTGCTGCGCCCATTTAACCTGGGCGACCTGGGCGGCGGTGGCGCTCTCCTGACTTTTCAGCGTGGCCTGCTGCTTGGCGGGATCGATCTGCACCATGGGAGCGCCGGAAGCGACGCGCTCGCCGGAGTGGACGAAAATCCGCGTAATGATGCCTTCGACCTGCGGCATGACCACGGCGGAGTCGCGGGATTTCAAGGTGGCGACGTAGTCGGTGGCGTCGTCGACTTTTTGCGCTTTGGCCGTTTGGACTTTGACCGGCATGGCTTGCGGGGCGTCGGCTTTGGCTGCTTTGCTTTTGTCGCAGGCGGTAGTAATAAGGAGCGCGGCCAGAAGGGCGCCGGACAAAAGCAGAGAGGGCGTTCTTGCGAAGAATCGAGACATATCGGTGCTCCGGAGACGCGGCAAGCCGCGTCTCTACGGGAAATCAGACGCCCCTTTAGGGCCTGGTCAGCGTGGCGACCCGACCGCAGCAATACTAGACCATTTATAGATTCCCGGTAAGGGCACGAGGCTCCGAAGAATTTTTGGTTCTGCTAAATTGTTTTGTTATGAAACCGAGCCGGAGTTTTGCCAGCGACAACAACGCGGTGGTGCATCCCGAGGCGCTGGAGGCGATCCGGCGCGCGAACCAGGGGCACGTGGTGGGGTATGGGGATGATCCGCACACGGAATCGGCCATAGAAAAATTCCGCGAACAATTTGGAGCCGATGTGGAGGTCTTCTTCGTTTTCAACGGGACGGCGGCGAATGTGCTCAGTTTGCAGGCGCTGACGCGGCCGTTTCATGCGGTGCTTTGTCCGGAGCTTTCTCATATTTACACGGATGAATGTGGCGCGCCGGAAAAGTTTACCGGCTGCAAACTGGTACCCCTGACAGCGCCCGGCGGCAAGTTGACGGTGGACACGGTCGCTCACGCGTATCACGGAATTGGGGACCAGCATCACGTGCAGCCGCGGGTGATTTCGATTACGCAAGCGACCGAGATGGGGACGGTGTACAAGCCGGGAGAAATCGAGGCGCTGGCGCGGTTTGCCCACGAACGGAAAATGTTTTTGCACATGGACGGGGCGAGGATTTCAAACGCGGTGGCGGCGCAGCAACTGACCCTGCGGCAGGCGACGCGCGATCTGGGAGTGGATGCGCTTTCGTTCGGCGGGACCAAGAATGGGTTGATGGGCGTGGAGGCGGTGGTGTTCTTTCGTCCGGAACTGGCGGAGGATTTTTCGTTTGTGCGCAAGCAGGGGATGCAGTTGGCGTCGAAGATGCGCTACATGTCGGCGCAGATGGAGGCGTTGCTGACGAACGATCTTTGGCGGCGGAACGCGGAGCACGCCAACAGGATGGCGCGACTGCTGGAGCAGGAAGCGGAGAAGATTCCGCGGGTCAAGATTGTGTATCCCGTGGAGGCGAACGGAGTGTTTGCACAGATTCCGCGGCAGGCGATCCAGAAAATACAGGACCGGTACTTCTTCTATGTCTGGAGCGAAGAGGAGTCGGTAGTGCGGTGGATGTGCTCGTTCGACACGACCGAAGAGGACGTCCGGAAGTTTGCAGAGTTTGTTGGGGGAGTGGTGAGGGACCTCTCGAACTGAAGCCCCCACGTTGAGCACAGAGGGCCGGCGTACTTACTTCTTGGCAGCCCTAACCTTTGCCCATCGCGCCCTCTGCGCGGCTGCAATTCTCCTGCGTCCCGCGGCTGAAATCGTTCGTTTCCTGCGAATTGCGACTGGCCGACGCTTGCTGCCCTGCAGGAAGACTTTCCCGAAGGTAGTTAGGGCAGCGGTTACGCGGTGAAGTTCATTCTCAAGTCGCGCCCGTTCCTGTTGAAGTTGCTTGACCACGGACTGGATCAGTGTTTTTGCCATGGAGATATTTTATCACTTGTAAGTTGGATATCAAGGGAGGGTTGACTTCCGCCGCCGGTGTGTCAGTAGACCCTGGAAAGTAAAGTTAACGTGTTTCGTCTCCGTCGCCGACGAGGGTGAGATGGTTAACTCTGGCACGTAGTCGCTAATAACTCCCCTGTAGAGACGGGGCTTGCCCCGTCTGCTTTGGGCGCGGCGGAGACGCGGCAAGCCGCGTCTCTACAAAACATCTGGGATTACTCCAACTCCAATTCAATCTTCTTTGTTGCAGGATCGAGCTTGGCGATGCGGAACTTTCGGATCTGGCCTGCCCGCGCGGATTCCGGCTTAGTCTCGCTTTCGGGGGTGCCAGTCTTCCAGCGCGCCTGCAGCATCGATCCTAACGATGATAGATCGGGCTTCGATGAAGATGGATCCAGCTTAACGCGCTTGTCTTCCATAGTGGAACCTTCCGCCGGAATTTGGCACGTTGCCACCACGCCTTCGCCAAGTTCCACGCGGGCGCGTCCTCCGGACACATCGATCGTGCGGCCGGTGACCATGTCGCCTTCTTTGTGTTCGGCTAGATATTCATCCAGACCGGTTGGAACCAGCTGTTTCATGCTCAGGCGGATGAGGCGCTTTTCCGCGTCGAGCGCGAGCACTTGCGCCTTAACCACTTGCCCGGCTTTCAACACTTCTTGCGGATGATTGATTCGCTTTTCAGCGCTGATTTCGCTGACGTGGATCATGCCCTCGACGCCTTCGGTAAGTTGTACGAACGCGCCGAACTTCATGATGTTGGTGACCGGGCCTTCGATCACCGTGCCCGGCGCGAATTTTTGCTCTGCGCCGGTCCAGGGATCGCCTAGCGCCTGTTTCAGGCCGAGGGAGATGCGGCGCTCCGCCGGGTTCACTCCCAGAATCACGGCCTCGACGGTCTCTCCGGGTTTCACTATCTCACTCGGGGATCGCACTCGCTTGGCCCACGACATTTCGGAAATGTGAATCAAACCTTCGATGCCGGGCTCGAGTTCCACAAAGGCGCCAAAATCGGCGATGCGCGTAACCGCGCCGCGCACGCGGTCTCCGGGCTTGTATTTTTCGGCGACTGCGTCCCACGGATGGGGCTGAAGCTGCTTCAGGCTGATCGCTATGCGATGCTTGTCCGCGTCGATCTTGACGATCACGGCTTCGATTCGCTGGCCCACGGAAAGCACGTCGGACGGCTTGTTGACGCGGCGCCAGGAAATTTCGCCGACGTGAAGGAGGGCATCCGCGCCACCGATGTCGACAAACGCTCCGTAATCGGTCAGGCTGCGGACCTCGCCCTGCACGGTGTCGCCTTCCTTGAGTTCCGAGAAGCGGCGCGCTTTGCCGGCGCGTTCTTCGTCTTCGGCAATGGCGCGGCGATCGACCACCACGTCTTCCTCGGCGACGTCGAGCTTGATGATGCGGCAGCGGATTTCCTGCTCGACCAGCTTCTCCAGTTCGGAGGCGTCGTGGGTTCCGCTGCGCGACGCGGGCATGAAGGCTCGCACTCCGATATCCACGCTCAATCCGCCCTTGACCACGCCGGTGACGGTGCCAACGATCGTCGACTTTTCGGCAAAGGCTTTCTCCAGCGACTCCCAGTCGGTTGGGCGCTCGACCTTGCCGCGAGTCAGTTCGTAGTAGCCTTCGGGATCGCGGCCCTTGATGGTGACCTGCAATTTGTCACCGGGCTTCGGCGGCTCGCCGGCCGGAAACGCCGTGAGCGGGAGAACGCCTTCGGTTTTATATCCGATATCGAGAACGATGGAGTCGGCGGTCACGGCAATTACCGTTCCTTCGCGGCCCTGTGCGCCGGGCTCCTTCTTGCGGGAATGGCTCTGCTCGTACTCGAAAAAAACGTCTTTGAAGGATTCGGTTGGCCCAGCGGCGGGCGCGGATTCCGGGGCGGGAGCGTTTGGATCGGCCATAGCTGGTTCGGAGGTGTTTGGATTGGAGGTCTCTGGATTGGACATGGGAGGCTAAGACCCTGCGGCGTGATCCCGACTAGGATAACACCGGCGAGGGCTCATCCGTGGGCTAGGATTTCGCTAAGGTTGTGGGAATGGGTTTTGATAAACCACACGTTGCACACAAGGAAAGGCCGCGCTGATTTTCGCAACGTGGCCTTGGTTTCAGGCATCGGGGGCTGATTCTCGGTTGCCGGCGTT
>JBGPFV010000244.1:0-4705 GCA_041483535.1 Terriglobia bacterium
AGAGTCGGCAGGCGGGGGCGGGATTCAAGCAGACATCGTGGTGGTGGGGTCGGTGCCGAAGGGAAAGGCGGTGCTGCGGTCGGGGGCGAAGGCGGGCGAAGGAATTTATGTGACGGGGGAGTTGGGCGGGGCGGCGGCGGCGCTGGCGCGTCTGGCGGAAGCGAAGCCGGTGGGCGCGGGGTATTTCCGGCACTTTTCCAGGCAATCTCGTCGGCTCGGCGTGCCGCAAGCGCGGGTGGCCGTGGGCCGGTGGCTGCGCCAGCACAGGGTGGCTACGGCCATGATTGACTTGAGTGACGGGCTATCCACCGACCTCGAACACATCTGCCAGGAAAGCCACGTGGGCGCGGAAATCGAAGCAGAGGCGATTCCGCGCGCGCAGGTTGGGCCGGGTAAAAAGCGGGTCGCGCTCGAATTGGCGTTGCACGGCGGCGACGATTATGAACTGCTGTTCACGTCCGCGGCGGCGGTCCCCAACGAGGTCGCGGGAGTTCGAGTGACGCGGATCGGCCACACCACCTCATCCGCGGGGATGCGGCTGACCCGGCCAGACGGGAAAAGGCATCCGCTGCAGGCCGGAGGATGGGAGCACTTCAAGGGAAATTCGTAATTTGCGATGCTTTGGCTTTGGGCGGGGGCTTTGCGCGGGCGGCCAAGAGTCGCTATGGACCCTGCGCGATCTGCAAGGGCTGGGGCGTCTGCAGTCTCTGGCGAAGGATGGCACCCCGAGCGGGAATTTCGGCAATGGCATCGGCGTGGATTACATAGCCGCCGTGGGGCAGCGTGTTGCCAAAAGAAATTGGAACGTTGGTAGTTCCGGATTTCAGCAGGAAATGCTCGTAGCCGATTGCCGTCGCTCGCCCGTTGTCGGCGACGGCCACGATGACGACGGTGAGATCGAAGGTTTCTTTGGAGCCGTTGGAGACCTGGACCGAACCGTCGATCCGGTTGTCGCGGACTTTGGGCGATTGCAGCCATTCGAGCAACAGAGAAGCGGAGACCACCGCCGTGAACTCTTTGTTGATGGTGTGCGCGGGATGGCCGGAGTCTTCAACTCTTAAGGTTAGCGTGACCGCGCCGGGCTTGGTGGGGCGCCCGGTCAGCAGGCCTTCCGGGGTGAGGGTGACTCCTTCGGGAAGATCGCCACTGGCTACGCTCCAGACATAGGGCGGAACGCCGCCGCTGGCATGAAGAAGAATGTGGAATTCCACTCCGGCTTCGAGTGGGGGCAAAGGTCCCTCGCTGATGGCGAGCGGAGGAGATTGCGCGGCGGCCATCCCGAAAAGACAAATCAGGATCGCGCCGAGTCGAATGATTGGAGTGAAACCCATTGCAGTTCGTTTGATTTTACGCTGGGCGGGGCGTAAAAGACTGCCATATGTCTTATCGTTGGTCGTGTTCGTGGTCGCGCGTTGTGTCCGGCTGGTTACTCGTCGGTTCGATCCTCTGTTTAATGACCGCGGATGCTCGGGGGCAGGCTTCAGCTTCGTCTTCATCCAAGCAGAAAACGACTAACGCGGAAGAGGCCGCGGTCTTCGAGCGCATCTTCAATCGGGTGCGCTTTGAAAATGACGGAACCGAAGTGAGCGAGACCGAGGCCGTGATTCGGATTCAGAGCCAGGCGGGGGTGGAAGCATTCGGCCAACTGGTTTTCGGCTACTCATCGGCGACCGAGAAGTTGGAGGTGGAATACGTCCGCGTGCGCAAGCCCGATGGGCGGGTGGTCGGGACGCCGGAGTCGACGGCGCAGGATTTCGCTCCCGATGTGCTGAAAGAAGCTCCCATGTACAGCGACTACCGGCAGCGGCATATTTCCGTGGCGGCGCTGCAACCGGGGGACACGCTGGAATACCGCACGGTGACGCGAGTTGTCACGCCGCTGGCCGCGGGAAACTTCTGGTACGAATACACGTTTCCAAAGGGAGTCGCGGTCACGGAAGACCGGCTGGAGATTGACATCCCGAAGGCCCGCGCGGTGAAGCTCAAGACGCCGAAGCGCCAGCCGGAGATTCAGGACACTGGCGACCGCCGTACTTACACCTGGGTGGTGAAGGATATTCGGCCCGAGCGCGACAAAGATGAAGAGAGGGACGAGGAAACCGGTCCGGAGGTGCAGTTGACGACCTTCACCGACTGGAAGCAGATCGCGCAATGGTATGCCAAGCTGCAGGGCGAGCGCATGACGGTGGACGACAGCGTGCGAAAAAAAGCCGCGGAGCTCAGCCGGGGCGCGGATACGCCCACGGAAAAAGCGCGCCGGCTCTACGATTACGTAGCGCGGGATGTGCGTTACGTGAGCATTTCGCTTGGAGTGGGACGCTATCAGCCGCACGCGGCCTCGGACGTTCTGCAGAACGGCTACGGCGACTGCAAGGACAAACACACGCTGCTGGCGGCGCTGCTGCGGGCGGAGGGAATTCAGAGTTATCCGGTGCTGATCGGCAGCGCGCGCAAATTGGACGCGGACGTTCCCTCGCCGGCACAGTTCGATCACGTGATTACGGCGGCGCGACTGGGGACGGGAACGGGGCTCACGTGGCTGGATACGACTCCTGAAGTGACGCCCTTTGGGCTAATTCTTTACCAGTTGCGAAACAAACAAGCGGTGGTGGCGTCGGACGACGGCGAAGGTGGTTTGCAGCGAACGCCGGCGGATTCGCCGATCAAGACCTTCATGCGCTTCACGCTCGACGGCAAGTTCAGCGAGTTCGGCGCGCTCGATGCGACGCTTGAAGTCACAGCCCAGGGAGACCGGGATTGGCCGATGCGAGCGAGCTTCCGGCGCTTTTCGCAGGCGCAGTGGAAGGACTTTGTGAAAGCGCTCTCCGCGAGTTGGGGCATGCCGGGCGATGTCGATGAGGTTCAGCTTGATCCCATCGAGGATACGAGCAAGCCGTTTCATCTGAAGTATCGCCTCCGCGTAGATCAATATTTTGTGGTGCCGTCGACGAGCGTGAATTTTCGTCCAATTCCGCCGCTGGGGATGCCCGCGATTCGAGCATCGGAAAAGAGCAAGGAACCCCTGGACATCGGCCCCGCGGGGGACGTGGACTACCGCGTCCGCTTGCAGTTCCCTTCCAACTACACGGTGCGCACGCCGACTACGGTGAAAATGTCGCGAGACTACGGCGACTATTCCTCGACCTATTCGCAGAGCAAGGGAATTCTGGAAGGCGAGCGCAAACTTGTGGTGAAGGTGAACGAAGTGGCGGCGGCACGGCGGGCGGACTACGAATCGTTTCGCAATGCAGCGCGAAGCGATCAGGATCAATTGTTGTCGTGCACCATCCTGACGCCGTCGGGGCAAGGAGCGCAGACGGCTTCGAAGATGGAAGGAACTCCCGCGGAGCTGCATAAGGCGGGAGTGAAAGCGCTGCAGAGCAAGGACTATCGCACGGCAATTGACTTGCTGAAACGCGCGGTGGACGGGGACTCCAGCTTGGCGAATTCGAATATGAAAGACGGCTGGTATGACTTGGGCCTGGCCTACGCCGGAGCCAACCATCACGCGGAGGCGATCGCGGCGTTCCGCAAGCAGCTCGAACTCGATCCGAATCACAAGCACGCGAATGCCGACCTCGGAATGGAACTGCAGCAAACGGGAAAAACCGACGAGGCGATCGCGGCGTATCGCAAGCAACTGGAGACGACTCCGTACGAGAAAGCGGCGCATAAGAATCTCGGCTTGTTGCTGGCACAGCTGGGACGGGACGCGGACGCGCGCACGGAACTGGAAGCGGCCGCCGCGATACCGCCGGATGATCCGGAAACGAAGATGGCGCTGGCGCAGGTGTACGGGCGATTGGGAGAGAAGACACAAGCGCAGGAGTTGTTGAAGGGACTGACAGGCAGTGCGGGCGGGGATTCGGGGCAGGACATTTACGCCGCGGCGTTGAGAAGCGATATTGATCCGGCTGAGACGGAGACCGACGCGCAGAAGGTTCTCTACGACATTGGAGAACAGTTCGACTCGGGCGAGTTGGATCGGCTGGGGCCTTCGGCGTTTTCGTCGATGCGTCTGGTCGCGCTGGCGTGGGCGCGCATGGGATGGGCGAAATTTCAGAGTGGCGAAAATCTGCCGGCAATGCAGTTTCTAACCTCGGCTTGGCAATTGAGCCAGTCGGGGACGGTTGCCAACCGGCTGGGGCAGGTACTCGAAAAGCAAGGGCAGAAGGAGAAGGCGCGGCATATGTATGCGCTGGCCGTGGCGGCGGGCGGAAGCGACGTGGCGGACTCGCGGGCGCGACTGGCGGCGCTGGCTGGCGATCCGGCTGCGGTAGAGAAAGATCTCGCACAGGCGCCGATGGAGTTGGTGCAGGCACGCACGGTAAAGCTTGGGCCAATCGTAATTAGTAGCAAACCAGTTTCGGCGCGGTTCAATCTCGTGTTCGACAGCTCGCCTCGTCCGGAGCGCGCCGAGTTTGTTGACGGGGATGAAAGCCTTCGTTCGGCGGGCGAGCAACTGCGGGAGAAGGATTTCCCGGTGAGATTTCCGGATGTGTCGTCGGTGAAAATCGTTCGCCGGGGAGTGGTGAGTTGCGCCGCGCCAGGTTGCAGTATTGAACTGCTGCCGATCGAGAAGTGATCTTCGTATTCTTACGAGCGTATTGAGCGTCGGGCGGGCCCCTCGACGCATCCGCATGGACTCCGATAATCTAGTGAGTTCTCTGAGGGAGGTCCTGCCCATGCGGGAGGCCGTCGAACG
>JBGPFV010000245.1:0-4678 GCA_041483535.1 Terriglobia bacterium
ATTTTCGAAGTGGCGTGGCGCTCAAAAGCCAGCATGGCATCGTCGCGCACCATGCCGCATCCGTTATCGGCAATCTGGATCAGCTTCTTCCCGCCCGCCTCGACCTGAATACGGATGCGCGTGGAACCGGCGTCCAGCGCGTTCTCCAGCAGTTCCTTGACCACCGACGCCGGACGCTCGACCACCTCGCCGGCGGCGATCTGGTTGGCAACTCTTTCGGGAAGGACGTGGATCTTGCCCATGGGTCAATGTCCAGTGGCCGGTGGTCCGTGGCCAGTTGCCAGTGTGACAGATTTTCCGGCGCGGGGTAAAGGCGGGTCGAAGTTGGTAGTGGCCGTATCCAAGAATACCGTATCGTATTGTTCGCGGGAGTGCAGGCATGAAACATGCAATTTTGGGAGCGGGAGCAATTGGAGGGTTGGTCGGCACGGTGCTGGCATCGCTTGGCGAAGAGGTCACAGTGGTGGTTCGACCGGGAAAGTTGGTGAGCTATCCGGCGAACTTGTTGCTGGAACGTCCGTCGGGTTCGATCACGGCACCGGTAAAGGCCGTTGCTGCGCTAACTGGGGCAGTTGACGTGTTATGGATCGCAACCAAAACCTATCAACTACAAACTGCGCTGGAAGCTGTGCAACTGTCGCCGGGCTGCGTGGTTCCTTTGCTGAACGGAGTGGACCATGTCGCGGTGCTGCGCGCGCGATTTGGGAGTGCGCGCGTGGCCCCGGCAACGATCGCGGTGGAAGCGGAGCGGATTGCTCCGGGACGGTTCATTCAACGATCGCCATTCGTTCGCTTCAACCTCGCCGCCAGCTTGCAGCCGCTCTGGGGAGGCATCATTGGACAGTTGGGCAATCTTGGGTTCGCCTGCCAGTTCATTGCGAACGAGCAGACTCTGCTTTGGGGCAAGCTCTGCTTCCTTGCGCCGATTGCGCTCGTAACGTCCGCATCGGGCATGAATGTTGGAGAGATTCTTGCGGACACGGGGTGGAAAGGGAGATTGAGTTCCGCGGTCAACGAGGCCTGCGCCGTGGCAACTGCGAGCGACGCGGAAGTTGACGCGGCGCAGATTTTCACCGCATTCGACAGCGCACCTCCGGGGATGCGCAGTTCTATGCAGAAAGACGTTGCCGCTGGCCGGGAGCTTGAGTTAGACGCCATCGGCGGTCCCATTGTGCGCGGCGGGGAGCGGTATGGCATCGATGTTTCGACGACGGCGAAGCTGATGGCGGAGATTCGGTCAAAGAGAAACTAATTTCCAGTACAGACGCGGATTGCCGCGTCTCGGCCTGACCGCAGCATTGGGCGTGCGACACGCGGAAGACGGGGCAAGCCACGTCTCTACTTTGCTTTCGGATCGGGACTGGAGTTTCCCATATCAACGACCACCTTCCACTGGCCGTCCTTCTGCTTTTTCCAGATCGAGGTGTACTTCCCGTAATTGGCGACCAGCTTGCCTTCTTTATTTTTGGCGGTGTAGACGTAATTGCCGTAGGTGTAGCCGAGATCGCCGGAAGCGGACATGTCGGCTTTGACGGGCGTCCAGGTGAGGGACGTGCCTTCGGGCCACGGGGACTGCTTGCGGATGGCGTCTTTGGTGTCGAAGCCGCCGCCGTCCACGACTTCCACGCCATCTTCGGCGAAGTGGCTGATGAAGGCAGCGTGGCCGTGCTGGGCGACATCCGCGGCGAATTCGGCTTCGAGTTGGATGAGGAGGTCGGGGCCTGACGCGACCTTCTGTTTCGTAGCGAAGGACAGGGCAACGAAGAAAAGCAGAAGTGCTAAGGTGATTCTTTTCATCGAGAGTT
This sequence comes from Terriglobia bacterium, assembly GCA_041483535.1. Classification (GTDB taxonomy): domain Bacteria; phylum Acidobacteriota; class Terriglobia; order Terriglobales; family Acidobacteriaceae; genus Acidiflorens. The sequence goes on from JBGPFV010000245.1 coordinate 1,806, forward strand.
CTCGGGCCGCAGCGGCGGCGGGTTCAGGGTCAGGTCTTAGGTCTCAGGTCTTAGGTCTTAGGAAACCCTTGCCGTTGAATTTCCTGAGACCTGAGACCTGAGACCTGACACCTGACACCTGACACCTGAGATCTGGGACCTACTCCGGCAATGAAGTTATCATGTTGGCTACGCAAATTTTGTGAGATTGAGGATCGGGTGCTGAAATGAAATGGCGGCGATGGGTTGTCACGGGAGCGTTGCTGGCGCTGGTGCTGGGGACCGGGGCGGCTTACCTTGCCACGCGCGAGAGCAGTCGCCCGCGCGCCAAGGCCGGGGCCGGGGATGTTGCCCAGGTTCCCTTGGTCGACGAGCGGCCGCTCCCGACGGCGCGCGCGCTGGCGGCTCTGGCCATCACTCCCGAGGAGCAGCGATTGGCTCAGGAAGCGGCGCGCATTGCGGACCACGAAGTGGACCTGGCTTATGCCGACGCGCTGCGCCAGGCTGCCGAACTGCGACCCGCTCAGGACCCCAAGAACCGCGACCTGTACCTGAAGATGCAGCAGGCACAGACGGCTCTGGCGGAGGTTCTATCGCGGATCGAGCAGGTTAAGGCGAAGATCGCCACCGCTAGGCCCAGCGAAAAAGATGCGCTCCAGGATCAGAAAGATCTGCTGGATGCGGAACAGGCGCTGGATGAAGACGAAATCGAAGACGCGCAGGAGGAATTAATCCAGACGGGAGCCGACCAGGAGAGCGCGATTCAGCGGCAACGCGATCAACACGAAGCGGGGGAGCACGAGTTCGACCAACGCCAGAGTCAGAATCCCGTGGCGACTGCGCCGGCGGTCGATCTCAACGCCAGTAATCTGGTGGGCCAGGCGCGTGCCTGGATGTGGTTGCGAGACAAGCGCTCGCATATCGAGTCAGCGCGCAGCCAGGCAGAGGAGATTGGTAACAGCTTAGCGGAGCAACACCAAGTTCTTCAAAGCCGGGTTCACGAGCAAAGGCCGCAACGAGAGGAAAGTAAGCAGCGGGCAGCGAATCTTCGAAAAGGAGCCGCGGCGGGGGCAACTTCGAAAGAAGATACAACGGCCGCCGTCGACTCCCTTAAACATTTTTCCAGCGACCAGAAACTGCTTGCCGGTTTCGACAAGCGCATTCGAGACCAGCGGGAACTGCAACAAATATACGGCAAGTGGCTCGAGGTGACGGCGAGCCAGGAGGGCGCGGTTCTGCACACCCTGCTGCGGTCCATTTTTTGGATGCTGTTGGTGGTCGTCCTGGTGTATTACGGGAGCCTCCTGGTGGACCGGTTTTACAGTCACAACGCTCCCGATAAGAAGCGCCTTCTCACCCTGCGCGGAGTGATTCGATTTGCATTGCAGGCGGTGGGCGTTCTACTGATCGCATTCGTGATTCTTGGGGTGCCTGCCCAGATGCCGACCATCCTCGGATTAGCAGGCGCAGGGCTGACCGTAGCGCTGAAGGACTTTATCGTCGGATTTTTCGGATGGTTCGTGCTGATGGGACGAAACGGGATCCGAGTTGGCGATTGGGTGGAGATCAACGGCGTCGTCGGCGAAGTCATTGAGATCGGATTGCTGCGCACCGTGATCCTCGAAACCGGTAACTGGACCGACACCGGGCATCCGACAGGACGCAAGGTCGCGTTCGTGAACAGCTTTGCCATTGAGGGACACTACTTTAATTTTTCGACGGCCGGGCAGTGGCTGTGGGATGAACTGCAGGTGGTGATTGGGCCGGGAGAGAATCCTTATCCGCTGGTGGAGAAGATCGAGCGACTGGTGGAGGAAGAGACGCGGGGGAGCGTAGCACAAGCCGAGCAGGAATGGCAGAAGTCGGCTGGCTACCGGAAGCCGCTGACCGTGTCGCCGGCGATTCATCTTCGTCCGACGGGGGGCGGAGTCGAGTTGCAGATCCGGTATGTTACGAGCGCCAACGAGCGCTATGTCACGCGCTCAAAGTTGTACGAGAAAATTGTGGCCTTGCTGCGCGGGGAAGCACAACCCCAGGGGACAGTGGTGGTTCCGAAGGCATGAGCGACGACACAGCACCGGGACACGACGCTAGCAGCCTGTGATGCAAGTGCGATTTGTATCAGGGTATGCCTTTAGGCATACCGATAAGTGCCGTGTTATGACTGCGCCTTTAGGCGCTGGTTTTGGGCGCTGGAGTTCCACCACAGGCTGCTAGCGTTGGTCGAGCATGTGGATGGTTTCGAGGATGGTATTGCCGACGATTTCGAGGCTCTTGGGGCTCAGCTTGTCCATGGTGTCTTGCGGGGAGTGATGGAAGACGTCGTTGTAGCCGTAATCGAGGTCGATGACGTCGGCGCTGGGGACGCCGCGTTTTACGAAGGGCAGATGATCGTCTTCCATGGGGCCCTGGCGGGCGTAGAAGTGGGACTGGTAGCCCAGGCGCTCGGCGGCGACGTAGATCAGATCGAGTAACCAAGGCGTGCTGTTGGTGTCGCGGTCGATGTTGAGGTCGGCATCGCCGATCATGTCCATGACCATGAGCGCTTTGATCTTTTTCAGGGTGCCGTCTTTCTCCCATTTTTCGGCGAGATGGCGCGTGCCGTAAAGACTGTCGGTGTCGGACCAGGTCTTCACGGCTTCTTCGCCGTCGGTCCACACTAGCCAGACGCTGTAGCCCTCGCGCTTTTTGCCCGGGGTCCCCGACAAGCCCGGTTTTGGCTTGTTGAGGTCGTCGCGTAACTGGTTGGCGTATTCAAGCAGGATGGCGGTGGAAGAGCCACCGTCGTTGGCCCCGACGAATCCGGAGTTGCGCAATGGATAAACCGTGTCATAGTGCCCGAGGAGGACGATGATGCCGTCTTTTGCGCCGGGAAATTTGGCGATGATGTTGCG
>JBGPFV010000246.1:0-4664 GCA_041483535.1 Terriglobia bacterium
GCAAAGCTCGACAAAAGCTGCCGAGAGAACGTGCTGTCCGGTGTGTTGCTGCATGTGATCGCGGCGGCGTTCGGGATCGATGCTGCCATGTACGGCGGCGCCCGTCAGCGGCAACCTCGGCGACGCTTCCAGGTAGTGGACAATCCTGCCGTCTTCCGCCTCCGCAACTTCCGTCACGCGCAGACGCTCGCCTCCGTCATCGCCTCCGTCGAACGTCAGCCATCCGGTGTCGTGAACCTGACCACCGCTAGTTGGATAAAACGCGGTTTCGCGAAGGATGACGGCCGGCCGTGGTTGTTCAGCCGAAGGAGGCGCAACGTCCTCGATCACCGAATCGAATTCGTGGATTTCAGAACTGTCGTAGTAAAGACGTTTGGTCATGGGAACAAAGCCGCGAAGAACATTTGCAAATGGAGAGCCGGGCGTCCCCGCCCGGCCACGATACTGCTGGACGGGCGAGACGCCCGTCGCTCCACCGGCAGACTCGCGCAGCGGGCAAACAAATAGCCAGGCACCGGCGCTCCACTGCACACGAAAGAGCCCGTTACCGTTGCTTCCTTCCGGACCTGGCGGGGTTGGCGGGAAAACGTCGCGCGGAACCGATGCCTGACTCTCCATACTATCAAGAGATCGGCGATTACAGGAACGGACAACTAGACTTTTCGACTATCATCAAGTCACGCTATGCCTGAATCAGAATGCGCCAAATACAAAGAGCTCAAAGATCGTGAGACCCGTGCTCACGCGGCATGGACTTCTCATCTGTTCCGCAATGAAGTCAAGCCCCGGCTCTCCGAGAAAGCAAGGCGGACGCACCAGAAAGAGGAAATGGAAACTTATCAGCAGGCTCACAAAGCCCGCCTGTCTCACGCCAAGACGTGTCCAATCTGCATGTCCAACCGGTGATGAATCATACAATTTAGGGACGGGCGTCTCGGGAGCCCGCCCTGTTTTGCCGAAGCCCCGAGCGAAGCATGCGGCGGCTTGGAGCACGCTCCCCCGGTCACCTAGTTCTTAGTGCGCTCGACTTTGACGATATGAAACTCTAGATCCTGGCACTTACCATCGGTCTTCAATTTACACACTCTCAGGCCGTAATCATCATGTGCTGCCTGATACGTTGAACCTGGCAGAAGCACGCCTGCCGAATGATGAGCGAGAAGTTCGTAGGTATTACCATCGCTGGCAGTGGCGGATACGTCGACCGTTAAGTCCCGACCGCCGCCCTTGATCCAGCTTCGGCGGTACTCTGCTTCAACCGCCTGCGAGCTCAATACCGTTATGTTCAGGTCGTAATCGTGTTTGTCTGATCCGAGTGCCGACCCCACGAACAGCAATAAGAACACTGAAATCATCAGAAGACGCATCTTTCTTCTCCTCTACACGCGAAGTGTACCTCTCCTAATGTGCATCCCTGACATAATTCCGCTGCTCGAAATTCTCTGATTCCCAATTCGGACATGCCTTCGCCGAGGGGGATTCGAAGGCCCAGCCGGGCGGGGACGCCCAGCACTCCACCAGCAAAACTTGACTCAGCGCACGACCAGCACTTCCCGTATGGCATCGCGCGCCAGAAAAAACTTGATCGAAGCAAAATCCCGGAAAAGGTTTTCAATGTGCCGGTTGTTGAACACGCGCTGCAGGCGCGGCGATTGCTTTTCGGACGCGGGTCGGCCGGGTGGCGCGAACTTTACTTCTTGCATCTCCAGCATGTCGGTGCCGGTGACGTGATAGCGATAGCAGGTCGAGTCCGGCCCCGCGTCGCGGGTGTGAAAGAACGCCAGCAGGAACCCGCCCGGCTTCATCACCGACCACAAACGGTCGATGGTCGGCTTCACCAGGCTCTCTTCCATGTAATCCGGCAGATTCCAGCCGAGCACCACGTCGAAGTGAGCGTTCGGGTACACCAGGTTCTCATCCAGAAACTTCTTGCTGTCGAGAACGGCGTTGCCGGCGCTGTCCTGTATGCGAAGCGCGGGCTCGAGGGACGACAACAGCAGGTCTTCGCTGTAAATCTTGTGTCCCTTGCCGGTGAAAAATCGGATATTGCTGGCCGAGGTCGAGCCCAGGTCGAGCACGCACAACCCGTCTCCGGAAGTGGAATTCACCAGGCGTGAAATCTCCCCGATGCCGCTCGACCGGCGGGTCAGCTTCGGCGGCACTGCGGGGCCCGCGGTCTGGTTCGAAGAACTGCGAAAGAATTTCATTACATTGTCAGAAACCGATGCCATGCAACCATGACCTTAACCAGTGATCAGTGATCAGTGCCACCCGCGGCACGTCCAAACCCGTCATTATCTTATTAGACGCGGGTCTTACGTAGATGCGGGTGTCGCCGCCTTTCCGGCTTCTTTCTGAATATCGACCTTCCCCTTCAGGAACGCGCCCTCTTCAATGGCGATGCGCTGCGTGGTCACGTCGCCGGTTACCACCGCCGACTTTCGCAACTCCACGCGCTCGGAGGCGTTCACGGCCCCATCCAACTTACCCTGAATCACCACGGCTTTCGCGGTGATGTCAGCCTTCACATTTCCGTTCGGCCCGACCGTCAGGCTGTGGTTGCGGAGCTCAATTTTGCCTTCGACATTGCCATCCACGTACAAGTCTTCGGAGCCCGACAGCTCTCCCTTGATCACCACCGACTTGCCGATGTGGGCGAACTCTCCGGTTTGCGGAGCATCCATGCTTGGCCTCCATCTTCCTGGCGCTCTTGTCGCCGCGAATCCACCGATTGTAAATCATTGGCTCGTCTTCAGTTCAGATTGCTGGCCGGAAATCATTCGCCAGGAGGAACTTACAGCAGCGCCGGCAAGCAGCGGCCCCCGATCGAACCTTCGGTTTGCTACCATCGTCGTAACGGGTTCAACGTGCCCAGTCTAATCATGGCGGTCGCCAACTCTAGTTCGCGCAAGTCCGTCGCCCACAGCATCGCACAAACCGGCGCCTGGATTCTGCTGCTCACCGCGGCTGGTTTCGGTGGACAGCCAGCGACCGTTTCTCCCTCTCAGGATCCGGCGGCATTGGTGCGCAAAGCGGTGCAGAACGAAATCAAGGCGGCTAATGACGACAGCGCCCACTTTCTGTTTCGCGGCACCAAGACTACGCCTAAGGGATCCACGACAAAACTCTACGTCGAGACCAAGGATGCTACTGCCGGCCTGGTAGTCGCCCACGACGGCAAGCCTCTGACTCCCGAACAACGCCGGGCGGAAGAGGCGCGCGTGGAACGTTTCGTCAACCATCCGGAAGAATTGAGAAAGAAGCGTGAGCAGGAACGCGACAGCGCCGAGCGCACTATGCGCATCGTGCGCGCGCTGCCCGATGCCCTCCTGTTTGAGTACGCAGGAGAAGAACCGGGATCGGAAGGCGTTGGCCGGGCCGGGGACCCTCTGGTCAAGTTGCAGTTCCGGCCCAATCCCCGCTACCAACCGCCGTCGCGCGTGGAGGAGGTCCTGACCGGCATGCAGGGCTACGTGCTGGTGGACGCGGTCCGTTACCGCCTTGCCAGCATTGACGGCACGCTCTTCAAGGACGTCGGCTTCGGGTGGGGGATTCTCGGACACCTCGACCGGGGCGGCCGCTTTGTGGTTCATCAGCAGGTGGTTGGCGACAATTTCTGGGAAATTTCAAGCATGAGCTTGAGCTTCACCGGAAAGATTCTGCTGATAAAAAATCTCTCCATTATCTCCACAGAGATTTTCAGCGGCTTCAAGCAGGTTCCGTCGAACCTGACGTTCGCCCAGGCGCTGGAACTGCTGAAGCAGGAAGAAACCTCCGTGGCCGGCAATCCTGCTGCCGGCAAACTCGCCCACAAGCAATAATCTCCTGTAGAGACGGGGCTTGCCCCGTCTCCTCTGGACGCGGCGGGAGACGCGGCAAGCCGCGTCTCTACGGGAAAATCCTGCGCTTCTCTATTTGCCAGCGTGAAAGGTTTCTTCGCGCACGGTGAACTTCCGTACCAGGTCCTCGCGCACGCTGTAGCCCGTCCCCGGAGCATCACGGATGGCGATCACTCCGTCGGCGCGCACTTCCACTTCGGGTTCGATGATGTCCTGTTTCCAATAGCGCTTCGATGCCGACACGTCTCCGGGCAAGCGGAAATTCTCGAGCGTCGACAAGGCGATGTTGTGCGCCCGTCCCACTCCCGATTCCAGCATTCCACCGCACCACACCGGAGCGTTGTACCGGACGGCGACGTCGTGTATTTTCAGCGCTTCGCTGAAGCCACCCACGCGGCCCACCTTAATATTGAGGATGCGGCAGGCGACGGTTTCGAGCGCAAAATCGGCGTCTCGCGCATTCAGAATCGATTCGTCCAGACAGATCGCCGTCTGGATCGCTTTCTGCAGCCGCGCATGAAGATAGATTTCGTCGTTCCACAAAGGCTGCTCGATCATCAGCAGGTGGAAGGCATCGAACTTACGCAGATGCTCGACTTGGTCGAGCGTATAGGCGGAATTCGCATCCACACTGAGAACAATATCCGCCCAGCGGGCACGGATCTTCTCCAACACATTCAGATCCCATCCCGGCTTCACCTTGATCTTGATCCGCCGGTATCCGGCCGCCAACTCAGTGTCGATTTTCTGCAGAAGTTGTTCGGGCGTGTCCTGAATGCCGATCGAGACGCCGCAGGCGATCTCGCGCCGGGTTCCTCCCAGCAA
>JBGPFV010000247.1:0-4653 GCA_041483535.1 Terriglobia bacterium
AAGGCGCGGCGCTCCGGCGCGGCATTCAGGAAGCCACGGGCGACTTCGTCATTATTCAGGACGCCGATCTGGAATACGACCCGGCCGAGTATCCGCAGATGATCGAGCCCTTGATTCAGGATAAGGCCGACGTAGTTTATGGCTCACGCTTTCTGGGCGGAGGGCCGCATCGCGTGCTGTATTTCTGGCATTCGGTCGGCAATCAGTTTCTCACCCTGCTCTCCAATGGCCTGACCAACATCAATCTCTCCGACATGGAGACCTGCTACAAGGTGTTTCGGCGGGAAGTGATTCAGGGGATTCCGATCGAGGAGAATCGTTTCGGGTTCGAGCCCGAGATCACGGTGAAAGTGGCGCGGCGAAACCTGAGAATCTATGAGGTGGGGATCAGTTACTGCGGGCGCACCTACGAGGAGGGCAAGAAGATCGGATGGAAAGACGGGGTGCGGGCCCTGTATTGCCTGTTGAAGTACTCCATCAAAGAGCCCAGGGTGAAAGCGGTGGCCGGAGCCATTCCAGCCCCGGATCGCTCCACCATTTCGCGATGAATCCGGCGTTACCTGCTCTGAATTTTCACTGGTGGCCGCCGTGTTTCTGGCGGAGCCGCCCTTTGTACGGGTTCGTACTTTGAGCTTTTCCCACACTCTTGCCATTGGACGTTCCACCGAAGTTGATCGGCGGAGTGGGCTTGTTTTTTACCGGCTTCAGCGTGGACGCCGACGTGTTACTTCGCGCAGTTCGAGGAGCAGTGGTCCTGGCCGTCTGATGCTCCAGGTTCTGCAGATCCTTGCTGGCGGAGCCGGAACCTGTTGCCGGAGTCACGGCCTTGATGGGCACTTTGTTTGGCGCCTTTTCGTGGGCTGAAGGCTTTACCTTGTGGTAAGTTTTGTTTTGCTGCGCCCAGCCGCTGATGCTGATTCCCACCAGTGCAACCGCGACCGCCAAAGAAAATCTCATTCGCTTTTACTCCCCTGCTCCGGAACTTCGGGCTGCCTGACCTCCTAGATTAGATGCACGCACCCTGCCATCCGGCGTTTGTTTTCTTCTATGTTAAACCCGCCCCGGCGGGAAAGCACTCGCGAGAATGGCAAGGGGGTGAACGGGTTAGTCAGCACGGCGGTGGGCTGCGACGCGGGCGGTAATGAGCAAGATGTGGACGATATGCAATGTTCTGCACATGGTTCATGGCAAGTGCCATCGAGTTCCTTTGGGGACTTTCTCTGGGGACCTTTGCTGGGGATAAGGGGAGACGCGGCAAGCCGCGTCTCTACCCTAGGCCGGCGATTACGGCGGCGATTCGTTCGCCCGCTTGGCCGTCCCATAGGGGAGGGATGGATCCTTTTTTCGCCTGGCCGGCGAGGACTCGAGAGAGTTCGGAGCGCAGCTTGCCGGGATCGCGTCCGACCAAAACGTTGGTACCCAGGGAAACCGTGACGGGGCGCTCGGTGTTTTCGCGCAGCGTGAGGCAGGGAACGCCGAGATAAGTCGTCTCTTCCTGGATGCCGCCGGAGTCTGTGATGACGACGGTGGCGCGGGCCTGCAGGGCGAGAAACTCGAGATAGGGGAGGGGGTCGAGGACCTGCAAGCGCTCGGCCCGCAGTCCGAAATCGGCGATGCGTTTACGGGTGCGCGGGTGCGCGGGAAAGACGACGGCAAGATCCTGGCTGACCTCAAGCAACGACTGCAGGATGCTCTTCAGAATTGTGGCGTCGTCGACATTGGCCGGGCGATGCAAGGTGACCAACGCATAGCGCTGGGGTTGAGGAAGGCGACGGCCGTTTTGGCTGAGACGTTGCGCCATGGGGAAGAGCTTCACCAGGGAATCGATCATCACGTTGCCGACGCGAAAAATCTTTTCGGCGGGAATTCCCTCGTTCCGAAGATTGCAGTCCGCGTCCTCGGAAGGCGTAAACAGCAGATCGGCGAGCTGATCGGTCAACAGCCGGTTGATTTCCTCCGGCATGGCGCGGTCGAAGGAGCGCAGTCCGGCTTCGACGTGGCCGACGCGCACTCCGAGCTTGGCCGAAACCAGAGCGGCGGCCACGGTGGAATTAACGTCGCCATAGACGAGCACCAGGTCGGGCTTGCGGTCGAGCAGCACGGGCTCGAAACGCGTCATGATTTCGGCCGTCTGCCGGGCATGCGTTCCGGAGCCTACCGCCAGGTTCACATCCGGAGCCGGGATGCCGAGTTGCTCCAAGAACACGTCCGACATATTCGGGTCGTAATGCTGGCCGGTGTGAACCAGGGTCTGGACGATGTGCGGGCGCGTTTGGAGCGCGTTCATCACGGGCGCGACTTTCATGAAATTTGGCCGAGCGCCGACGATGTGAAAGACGTTCACCGATTCTCCCGAAGCCATGAATTTGGAGCGGGTGGGACGGAGTCGGCACCGCCGCTGTGACCCTGGTCGGGCCCATCGCCTACTTCACCCGCGCTGGTGTAACCATCCATTGAGGCTGCACAACAAGTCGACGGCCGCCGGCATGCCGGCAGAGCCGTCAGTCCATACTACTTTCTTCCATGACGATTGTGCCGGGTGGTTTGACAATCTTCCCTGCCTGCACGTAACTTCGAATTTCCGGTGTTCCGTCGTGGAGGCAGGATGAAATCCCGCACAACCCTGATACAAACCATTGTCGTCTGTTTCGTGCTCGGCTCGCTTGCGCTCGGGCAGGATCTGGCGTCGTTCGAGAAGCGCACCACGGTGAAGAAGCTCGCCAATGGACTTACCATCGTCATTTGCGAGCGGCCCGAGGCGCCGGTGTTTTCGTTCTTCACGCACGTGGATGCAGGGTCGGTGCAGGACCCGATGGGCAAGACGGGCCTGGCGCACATGTTCGAGCACATGGCGTTCAAGGGAACGGACACGATTGGCACGCGCGACTATGCCGGCGAAAAAGTTGCGCTGGCGAAAGTGGAAGATGCGTATGCCGCCTACATTGCCGAGCGCGACAAGCCGGTTGGCCGCGACGAAGCGAAGGTCAAGCAGCTTGAGCAAAGTTGGAAGGACGCGATGGCGGCGGCCGACAAGTTCTCCTCGGCTTACACCAATGAGTTCGGCAAGATCGTGGAAAGCGAAGGCGGCGAGGGTATCAACGCTTTCACCGATCTCGATGAAACCGCGTACCACTACTCGTTCCCCATCAATCGCCTGGAATTGTGGGCCTATCTCGAGTCGGAGCGCTTTCTGCACCCGGTGATGCGGCAGTTCTACAAAGAGCGCAACGTGGTGATCGAAGAGCGGCGCATGCGGACCGACAGCAATCCCATCGGACGGCTGCTTGAACAATTCACGCAAGAGGCCTTCGCGGCGCATCCTTATCATCGGCCGACGATTGGTTGGATTTCGGACTTGAATTCTTTTTCGGCGACCGACGCGCAGAATTTCTTCGATAAGTATTATGTGCCTTCGAACATGGTGGTCACCGTGGTTGGCGACGTAAAAACTTCGGAAGCTATGCCCATTGTGGAGAAATATTTTTCGCGAATTCCGGCGCGTCCCAAACCCGATACGGCGACGACCAGCGAACCGCCGCAGAATTCCGAGCGGACGGTTGTGCTGCACGAGCAATCGCAGCCGGTCTATCTGGAAGGCTATCACCGTCCCGATTACTGGAGCCCGGACGACCAGGTCTATGACGCGATTGCCGACCTGATGTCGGATGGGCGGACCTCGCGACTCTACCGGGCGCTGGTGCGCGACAAGCAGATCGCGTCGGATTCGGCGGGTTTTACCGGGCTGCCGGGAAATAAGTATCCGCATCTGTTCGCGTTTTATGCGTTCCCGATTCCGGGGCACAAGCCGCAGGAAATGGCCGACGCGATTCATGCGGAGATCGAACGGCTGAAGAAAGAAGACATTTCGGATGAAGAGCTGAAGATGATCAAGACGCGAGCGAAAGCAAACCTGATCCGCTCGCTGGGATCGAATGAGGGGTTGGCGTCCGAACTCGGGCTGTATCAGGCGCGCTATGACGATTGGCGGGAGTTGTTCCGCTCGGTCGACCGGATCGAAAAGGTCACCAAGGCCGACATTCGGCGAGTCGCGAACAAGACGTTTGTACCCGATAACCGGACGGTAGGGATTATCGAGTTTGCCGGCGGGCCTCCACCAGGGGCGGGCGCAGGGCCGCAGGGAGGTGGACAGTGAAGCGCGCGCACACGGCCCCTAAAGGGGCAATGGATTTCGGGGGGGGTACGGTATCGCTAAAGCGATACCCTGATACGAAGCGTAGTTCTGCCGCGGCTTGGGTCGTCCCTCCGGGACTTGAATCACTACTTCCATCTTTCCCAGCGCTGAAGCGCTGGGCTAAGCTCGATCGCCTCTCCGGGGCTGGATTCTCCTGCGCTCTGGTGTTTGCCGTGGTCGCATTAGTTGGCGGCGGACAATTGTGGGCACAGGTGCAAGACGCTTCTCGGCAAACTTCGCAGCAAACCTCTCAGCAGCCCTGGCAGCAGATACCGGTTCCGAAGTTGCCGGCGTTTCATCCGGCGCAGCCGAAGCGCATTGAGTTGCCGAATGGCATGGTGGTTTTTCTTCAGGAAGACCACGAGTTGCCGACCATTGACGGCACGGCGCGCATTCGCGGCGGCGAGCGCTCGGTTCCCGCGAACAAGACGGGGCTCATCGATATTTACGGTGACGTGTGG
>JBGPFV010000248.1:0-4641 GCA_041483535.1 Terriglobia bacterium
AGGCCATCGTCAAAGGCGAGGCCGCGATGGAGCCGGGCGTGCCCGAGTCGTTCAACGTGCTGATTCGCGAATTGCAGGCGCTCTGCCTGGATGTTGAGTTGATCAAGATCACGGAGAAGAAGCCGGTGGCGGTAGCGGCGGATTAAGGGCAGTTCCCGGTTCTCAGTTCCCAGTTCTCAGTGGTTGAGAGCTGAGTAGAGCTTGGAGCCGGAGATGTCCAAAAGGTTTTACGCAATTAGCCAACGCGGCAGTCGCTCTCAATGCCGCGGACAAGGCAACGATCTCAATCCGGCTTCTCACGCAGAACTTGAGAACCGGGAACTGAGAACTGAAGTTGAGAGCCGCGAGCGGCGGCGCAACAGCCGAGGAAAGCGGAGGAACATGTTTCGTTCGAGCCCGTTCGATATGGCAAATCCCGTGGCTGATTTCGATGCCATTCGCATCAGCCTGGCGTCCCCGGAAAAGATCCGGAGCTGGTCGCATGGGGAAGTGACCAAGCCGGAGACCATCAACTACCGCACCTTCAAGCCGGAGCGCGATGGCTTGTTCTGCGCTCGCATTTTCGGCCCGGTCACCGACTGGGAATGTCTCTGCGGCAAGTACAAGCGCATGAAACATCGCGGAGTAATCTGCGACAAGTGTGGCGTGGAAGTCACTTTGTCTAAAGTCCGCCGCGAGCGACTCGGCCACATTGAGCTCGCTTCACCCTGTTCGCACGTCTGGTTCTTCAAAGGCCTGCCCAGCCGCATCGGGCATCTGCTCGATATTTCCTTGCGCGATCTGGAAGCGATTCTTTACTTCGAGGCCTATGTGGTCGTCGATCCCGGCGACTCCCCGGTAAAAGAGCGCGAAGTTATCAAGGACGAAGCGAAGTACCGCGAACTCGATCAGCAATATCGCCCGGCCGGCTTCAAGGCCATGATGGGCGCGGAAGCGATCAAGGAACTTCTGAAGCGCATTGAGGTCGATTCGCTTTCCGGCGAACTGCGCGAGAAGATGAAGAACGAGACCTCGCTGCAGAAGCGCCTGAAGTATGCCAAGCGGCTGAAAGTGGTCGAGGCCTTCCGCAAGAGCGGCAACAAGCCGCAATGGATGATCCTGGACGTGCTGCCGGTGATTCCACCCGAGTTGCGTCCGCTGGTTCCACTCGATGGCGGACGCTTCGCCACCTCCGATCTGAACGATCTGTACCGGCGCGTCATCAACCGCAACAACCGGTTGAAGAAGCTGATGGATCTGCACGCTCCCGAAGTCATCGTGCGCAACGAAAAGCGCATGTTGCAGGAAGCGGTCGACGCTCTGTTCGATAACGGACGCCGCGGACGCGTTCTGCGTGGCGCCAATAACCGGCCCCTGAAGTCTCTCTCCGACACCCTGAAAGGCAAGCAAGGACGCTTCCGCCAGAACCTGCTGGGCAAGCGCGTGGACTATTCCGGACGTTCGGTCATCGTGGTTGGCCCCGATCTCAAGTTGCACCAGTGCGGATTACCGAAGAAGATGGCGCTCGAGTTGTTCAAGCCCTTCATCTATCACCGGCTGGAACAGACGGGGAACTGCACCACCATCAAGCAGGCAAAAGAAATGGTGGAGCAGCAGGAACCGATCGTTTGGGACATTCTGGAAGAGGTGATCAAAGACCATCCCGTCATGCTGAACCGCGCGCCTACGCTCCATCGCCTGGGCATTCAGGCTTTTGAGCCGGTGCTGGTGGAAGGCAAGGCGATCAAGATCCATCCGCTGGTCTGTACGGCGTTCAACGCCGATTTCGACGGCGATCAGATGGCGGTACACATTCCGCTTTCGCCCGAGGCGCAGGTGGAAGCCAGCGTTCTCATGCTGTCTTCGCATAACATCCTGTCGCCGGCATCCGGCCAGCCCATCACCGTGCCCACCCAGGACATGGTGCTGGGTCTCTACTATCTCACCAAAGCCAAGCCCGGCGCGAAGGGTGAGGGCCGTGCGTTCGCCAATATCGAAGACGTCGTGATCGCGCTCGAAATGGGCGCAGTGGAAACACTCTCCCCGATTCGCCTGCGCTACACCGGCGAGGTCATCGACCTGACGCAAGCCTACGACGATCAGGACGTGAACCATACGGAACCCGTGCAACTCAAGCGCGAATACCTGAACACCACGGTTGGCCGAGCCATCCTTAACGACCATTTGCCCAAGGCAGTGCCCGGGGGCAACCAGAGCATGCCGTATATCAACGGCCTGCTCAAGAAGAAGGGCGTCGGCCAGTTGGTCAATTACTGCTATCTCCGGTTCGGCCTTGAAGTCACGGTCAAGATGCTCGACGAGATCAAGTCGCTGGGGTTCAAGTACGCCACGCGCGCCGGCCTCTCCATCGGCATCGATGACATGGTCATCCCGGACAACAAGAAGACCCTGGTGAAAGATGCCGACAAGCAGGTGATCGCAGTCCAGCAGCAGTACCTGGATGGCGCCATCACCAACGGCGAACGCTACAACAAGGTCATCGAAATCTGGTCGGCCATTACGGAAAAAGTCGCCGATGAAATGTTCAACCAGATGCAGAGACGGGATAAAGAAGGCCAGCTCAATCCGATTTACGTCATGGCCGATTCCGGCGCGCGCGGATCGAAACAGCAGATCCGCCAACTCTCCGGCATGCGCGGACTCATGGCGAAGCCGACCGGCGAAATTATCGAGACGCCGATCACCGCCAACTTCCGTGAAGGGTTGACGGTGCTCGAATACTTCATCTCCACCCACGGCGCCCGCAAGGGCTTGGCCGACACGGCGCTCAAGACCGCCGATTCGGGCTACCTGACGCGCCGTCTGGTGGACGTCGCGCAGGACGTGATCATCAGCGAATACGACTGCGGCACCGTGGACGGAATTTTCGTCTCCGGTATCGTCGAAGCCGGCGAAATGATCGAGCCGCTGCGCGACCGCATCGTGGGCCGCGTCTCGCTTGAGAAAATCAAGGACTACGAAGGCCAGGTCGTGGTCGACATCAACCACGAGATCACCGAAGATCTCGCCGGCGCGATTCAAGCTTCCGGGGTCGAGCGGGTGAAGATCCGCTCCGTGCTCACCTGCGAGTCCAGGCGCGGCGTTTGCGTCATGTGCTACGGACGTAATCTCGCTTCCGGGCGCCTGGTCGAACTCGGCGAGGCCACCGGCGTGATCGCGGCTCAGTCCATCGGCGAACCTGGAACCCAGCTCACCATGCGCACCTTCCATATCGGAGGTACCGCGTCGCGAGTTTCGGAACAGTCGCGCCTCGAGGCCAAGACCAACGGCTTGGTTCGCTTTATCAACCTGCAAACCGTGAAGTCGAAGACGGGCGACTTGGTGGTCATGAACCGTCAGGGCTCGATCGCGGTGGTCGACGAGAAGGGCCGCGAACGCGAGCGCTATGCGGTCGTGTATGGCGCCAAAGTCAAGGTTGCGGAAGGCGGGCCGGTACAACTCGGTCAGGTGATGGTCGAGTGGGATCCGTACACCTTTGCCATCCTCACCGAAATTGGCGGCACGGCTCAGTTCAAGGACCTGCAGGAAGGCATTACCCTGCACGAAGAAGTCGATGAAGTCACCGGTCTGTCGCGTCACGTGGTGGCGGATTCGCCCGACGAGAAACGTCAGCCGGCCATGGTGATCAAGGGCAAGGCGAGCAAACGCTACCTGATGCCTTCGCACGCTCACCTCATGGTGCAAGATGGAGACACGGTGTTTCCCGGCGACGTGCTGGCCAAGATTCCGCGCGAGACGACGAAGACCAAGGACATCACCGGCGGTCTGCCGCGCGTGGTCGAATTGTTCGAGGCCCGCAAACCGCGCGAAACCGCCGTCATCAGCGAAATCGATGGCGTGGTGCGCTTCGGCGAAGTGGCCAAGGGACAGCGCAAACTCTACGTGGCAGCCGATAACGGCACGGAGAAGGAATATTCCGTTCCGCGCGGCGTCCACATCAACGTGCAGGAAGGCGAGCGCGTCAAGGCGGGTGAACCGCTCATGGACGGCCCGCTCAACCCGCACGACATCCTGGCCGTGCTCGGCGAAAAAGAGCTGCAGTCTTACCTGGTCAATGAAATCCAGGAGGTCTACCGCTTGCAGGGCGTGAACATTTCGGACAAGCACATCGAAGTGATCGTCCGCCAGATGATGCGCTGGGTAAAGGTCGAAGATGTGGGAGATACCCAGTTCCTGCTCGAACAGCAAGTGGACAAGTTCCGCTTCCACGAAGAGAACGAGCGGGCCATCGCGCAAGGCGGCAAACCGGCCACCGGGCGTCCGTTGCTGCTCGGGATCACCAAGGCGTCGCTCTCCACCGACTCATTCATCTCCGCTGCCTCCTTCCAGGAGACCACGCGCGTGCTGACCGAAGCTTCCATTCAGGGAGCCGTCGATCATCTCCGCGGCCTGAAGGAAAACGTCATCGTGGGCCGCTTGATTCCCGCCGGCACCGGCATGGAATATTACCGCAACGTGCGCCTCTCTCCGGAAATGGAAGAGGCCGCCAGCAAGGTGCAGGAGGAAGTCTCGCAAGCCTACGAAGATGCCGAGCGCGCGCTCGAACTCATGCGCCACGAAGGCGAGACCGAAGAACTCGCCGCGGAGTAAGATGGAACGAATTCAGGACAGGGGCGACGCAAGTCGCCCCTCGTTTTCTTG
>JBGPFV010000249.1:0-4602 GCA_041483535.1 Terriglobia bacterium
CATGAGATCTCGACCGTGATTGCAGCGGATGTGTATTTAAATGTTCAGGGCGATGAGCCGCTGACCCGGCCCGAGCATATCGAGAGCTTGATCGCGGTGATGCAGGGCGCGGGAGTCGAGGTGGGAACGCTGAAGACGCCGGCCGCGCCGCTTGACGTCGACAATCCCAGCGCGGTGAAGGTGGTGACGGACGCGGCCGGACGGGCGCTGTATTTTTCCCGGGCAACCATCCCGTACGACCGCGATGGCTTGCGCCCGCAGTACTACAAACATCTTGGCTTCTATGGCTATCGCAAGCACGCGCTGGACCAGTTCGTCGCCTGGCCGGAGTCGTCGCTCGAGCGCAGCGAGCGGCTGGAGCAGTTGCGCTTTCTCGAAAACGGGGTTCCGATCTCCGTGGCCGAAACGCCGTTCGACACCGTGGGCGTCGACACGGAAGAAGATCTGCAGAGAGTGGAAGAGATACTGCGCTCGTAGAGACGGGGCTTGCCCCGTCTCTCTGTCGGCCGAGACGCGGCAAACCGCTCTAGGGGAAACGCGGTGCGACTTCCGCGGCTTCCCTGCTATGTCAGTGCGCCTTCGCCCAGGCTTCGGCGGCGGCGATTCGCTTTCCGATCGCTGGATGCGAATGAAGCAGCCACTCGACCCAGCGGGAAGGCGTTCTTTCCGCAAGATTCTGCTCGGCCAATTTATTCATCGACGAAATAAAGGGTTCGACGCTGGCCACCGAATGGAAACAATAGCGGTCCGCCTGCCGCTCGTTGAAGCGCGAGTAGGCGTTGAGCGCGGGCATCAGCAAAAACGAGAGCACGGTCGAGACCAGAATCAGCAGCGGCAGATTGGCGAAATCATGCATGGTCTCGAACATATGCCGACGCTCCACCGCGTAGCTGAGAACATCGTTGGCCAGCCAGAAACCGAATAGCGTGATTCCCGCCTGCACGAAAATACTCTTCAGGATGTGCCGGTGCACGTGATGCCCGAGTTCGTGCGCGAGCACGGCTTCGATTTCGTCGTCAGAATAATTGTCCAACAAAGTATCGGCGAGGATGATGCGCCGAGTCGCGCCCAGTCCGGTCAGCGCGGCGTTGGCTTTTTTGCTCTTCTCGGAAAGATGCCATTTATAGACGCCTCGCACACGCGTGCCGGCGCGTTCGCCCAGAACGATCAAACGGCGCTTGAGTTCCTCGTTCTCCAGCGGTTCGAATTTGTAAAAAATTGGAAACAGCACAACCGGCGCCAGTTGCGCGAGCAGCACGAACAGTCCGAGGAAAACTGCCCACGCGATCACCCACCAGTGCTGCGGAGTCTGACGTATGAGCAGGTACAGCATTTCGACCACGATCGTCGCCATCACCAAGCCGATCAGCAACCCCTTGAATTCGTCCCAGAGCCAGGAGCGAAACCTCTGGTTGGAAAGGTTATAGCGGTGCTCGAGCCGGAAACCGTAGTAGTCAAGCGGAGTTCCCAGCACTTTGCTGATCAGCGTCAGCATCAGCACGTAGAGGAAAACGGCGTAAGCGTAATTCTGCGACGCGCCTCGCTCCGCCAGATCCCGGAGCGTTCCGCTCCAACCGGAGGCCAACAGCACGATCAGCAGCCCGAAGCCAAGCGCGAAGTCGGCGACGCCCAGCCACCGCTTGGTGCGGTTGTAGCGGTGCGATTCCGGAGAATCGGCGAGAATCGGTGTAGATTCCGTGGCGGCCATCATCCTGAGTGTTGCCATTATCCTAGCGCGTTCCGAGGCTGACTAGAACGCGAAATGAAGGTTGGACGTGCCCAGTCCGTCGAGATCTTGAGCCGTGGACGGCAACTTTTCAGCTTCAGCCGTTCGCTTTTTCCGCCCCCAGCATGGACTGCAGAATCTGATCCGAGACATCCTTGACAGCCCCGGGCGAGTGAGCCAGAAACAACGTGTTGGTTTTGTCATTCTCGCCAATGGACTTCAGCGTATCGAAATACTGTGTGACCATCACCAGTTGCATGACTTCTTTCGCGGACGCCCCCTCCACCACCTTCTGGAACTGTTCTATCGAGACCTGCAGCCCTTCGATGATGGCCTTCCTTTCATTCGCGATCCCCTGTCCCTGGAGAGCCTTGCTTTCCGCTTCGGCCTCTGCCTTCTTCACCACCAGAATCTTCTCCGCCTCGCCCCTGGCGTTCGCGGCCACCTGCTCGCGCTGCGCCGCGTTGATGTCGTTCATGGCCGACTTCACCTTGGCGTCGGGAACAATATCGGTGACCAGCACATTTACAATTTCGTATCCGAACAACGCCATGTCCGCATCCAGTTCCTGCTTGACTGCCGCGGCAATACTAGATTGCGAGGCAAACACTTCGTCCAGCGTCATTCCCGGCACATGCCCCAGGATCACCTGCTCGACATAGGATTTGATCTGCGCCACCGGATCGGACAACTTGTAGTAGGCATCGTAGACTTTCTCCGGACGAACGCGGTTCTGCACGGAAATAGGAATGGTGACGAACACGTTGTCTTTGGTCTTCGTCTCCATGGTCAGAGTGATCTGATTCACACGCAGACTCACCGTGCCGGTCACGGAATCGAAGAACGGCCGCTTCCAGTTCAATCCCGGCTCGGCGACCCGAAGGAACTTGCCGAATCGTGTGATCACGGCGACTTCAGCCGTGCGCACCGTGAAAAAGCTTCCCAGAATCAGGTAGAGCACGATGAAAGATACGATTGCCAACGGAATCCAGTACAGTTGATCCATCTTGCTTTCCTCCGCTGCTTCTTTCTTGAAGCAAGCCAGATTATACCTTTTACTTTCTTGAAGTCCGTGTAAGTGGTCGTATAGTTGGTCAACGCGAGTATTCGATGAAAACGACTCGTGTCTAGCCCAGCGTCACGAATCTTTCTCCACTTTCAAGAATTTCTTCGACCAGTTCGGGTGTGGCGGCTTCAACATAGCAACGCAGCATGCGTTCGGTACCGGAGGCTCGGAACAATACCCAAGCGTCGGCGCCGTTGCCATGCTTGGGAGCATCGAGGTAAAACTTCACGCCGTCGCGATTCTCCTTGCGCAGGATCGGATAAGCGCCGAGCTTCGTCGTCTGCGGGTCGGCGGCGCGGCGAATGGTGCCGTTTTTCATCTCATCGGAAATGTGCAGATCGCGCCGGCCAAAGTGATGCGGACCGAATTCACGCTGCAAATCGGCGACCAACTGGCCGAGCGGCTTCCCCTCTTCCGCCATAACATTTGCCAGCAGAAGCGCGTTGAGAATGCCATCGCGTTCGGGGAGAAAGCGGCCGTATCCGATGCCGCCGGATTCTTCTCCGCCGATCAGAATTTCGTGCTCCATCATCAGATCGGCAATGTACTTGAAGCCGATGGAGCACTCGTGCAGCTTGCGTCCATGCTTGGCGGCGATCCGGTCCATCATGCCGGTGGTATTGAAGGCGCGCACCACATCTCCCGGCCACTTCTTGTACACCAGCAACCAGTTCAGCAAAACGCACATGCACTTGTGCGAATCGACGAAGCTGCCGTCTTCGGCCACGGCCCCGATGCGGTCGGCATCGCCGTCGGTGACCAGGCCGGCGTGGCATTTCGCTTTCACCACAGTTTCCTGCAGCAGCGCGACGTGCGGCAGGATCGGCTCGGGATTGATCCCCGGAAATAGCGGGTTCACTTCTTGGCGGATCGCTACGTACTGAATTCCATTCTTGTCGAAGATGCCCGGCAGAACTCCGCGCCCCGAGCCGTACATGGAGTCAATGGCAAACTTGAAGTTCGCTTTGCGGATCAGTTTGAGGTCGGCAAACTGGCAGATCGCTTCGACATAGGCGGACTTCAGATCCACTTCTTCGATTTTCGCTGCCGAGATTTTCGCGGGTACCCCACTCATTCCTGCGGGTGCCCCATCCTTCCGTGCACTTTGCGGAAGGGTGGGCGGGCCGCTGCCCGGCATCGCGGCCAGTTCGTCTTCGATCAACTTCATGATCGCGGGTGTGGCCGAGCCTCCAAACTTGGCTTTGAACTTCACTCCATTCCAGTTCCACGGATTGTGGCTCGACGTGACCATAACTCCGCCCGCTGCGCCCAGCTTCTTGACGTTGTAGGAAACCGTGGGCGTGGGCACGTAGTCGTTGGCCAGCAGCACGGGAATCCCTGCGCCAGCGATTACTTCAGCGACGGCGCGAGCGGCGTGATCGGACAAGAAGCGCGTGTCATAGCCAATAACGACGCTGATGCCGCGAGTGGCGTCTTCATGCTTGAGGACATAGCTGGCAATCGCACCCGCCACGCGGCGCACGTTGTCAAAGGTGAAATCATCGGCAATCAGGCCGCGCCAGCCGTCGGTTCCGAATTTGATTTGGGTCATGGGGTCCGTCGTTCGCCGCTCGCCGCTCGCGGTTCGCAAATGCAGGTTCCTCGCTCCACTTGGGATGGCCATTCAAAAGGGTGCCGCGAACAGCCAACGACGAACAGCGACCGACGACTGTCATACCAGCTTATGCAGCTTCCTCTCATCCAGATGCTTCACCACTTTGCCGACGTCCTGCGACTGGTCGAGCGTGGTGACGAGCAGGGCGTCTTCGGTCTCAACAATCACCAGGTTGTTCACGCCAACCAAAGCGAC
>JBGPFV010000250.1:0-4587 GCA_041483535.1 Terriglobia bacterium
GCCCGGATCGCGCACCGCGAAACAGTTGATGAATACGTGCACCGGCGATCCGTCCTTGCGCCGGAGGATTTCTTCCTGATTGTGCAGTCCGCCCTCGCGCTCGAACAGTTCCGCCAGTTCTTCGCGCCGCCGCGGGGAAAAATAAACCTCGGTGGGAATGTCGAGCTGGATGACCTCTTCCCGGCTGCTGTAGCCGAGGATGCGCACCAGCGCGTCGTTGACTTCCACAAAGCGTCCCTGGGGCGTGGAGAAGAAAATCCCCTCCTGAATGTTGTCGAACAGTTCGCGGTAGCGGAGCTCGGCTTCACGCCGGTCGGTGATGTCCTTGAGCACGTGCACGGTCTGCAACTGCTGGGCGCTGTTCGTTCCTGTTTCACCCCGGCCCATCGCGCCCACCGCGCGCGATGGGGGCCCCTGGCTGGCGGCATGAATGCGGGAGGTGGAAATCAGGTAGGTGCGCTCGAGTACGGGGTGCACGTATTCGTCGAGACCCTCGCCGCTGCGGCAGAAAGGACAGGAGTGCGGCGAAGCGCCGGTGGAAAGCGCTTCGAGCGCCCGCATGTTGAGGCCGATCAACTGGTCGGGCGCGATGCCGACGAAATCCGCGAGCGAGCGATTGACTCTAAGCACGTTGTGCTGCTCGTCGTGCACCACGATAAAGTCGCTGATGGCATCGAAGACTTCCAGCCAGTGGCGGTTGGCCTGGTGCATGCGAGTAAACAAGCAGGCATTCTCCAGAGCGATGCTGGCGTGGCCGGCGATGGCGCGCAGTAACTGGTGATCCTCGCGGCCGGGCGGGGCGCCGCGGTCGGCCAGACAAAGCACGCCGACGATTTCTCCCGAGGAGCCGGTCAGCCGCACCAGGGTGCAATCGGTCCATCCGAGGGTGGAGGCGAGCGAGGCTCCCAGCATATCGCTGGCGGTGGCGAAGGCGACGTCGGTGGAGTATTTTGGCAGGGCCGCGCTGAGCACCTGACCGAAGCGGCGCAGCAGCGCTGGATCGTTGACCTCGGAAGCGTCGACTTCGGAAGCGCTGGCTTCCGAGAGGCCGCGGATGAGGACGGTATTCACCTCCGAGGTCTGGAAAAGGCTGAGGGCGACGGAGCGGCCTCCGAGCAGGCCCGCGGCGCGGCGAGCGAAGGTGCGCATGAATTCGGGAAGATGCAGGACGGCGTTGAGTTCGAGCGCGATGGTGACCAGGGCCTCGGCGCGGCGGCGGTGCTCCTCGGATTGGTGCAAGTTACGGGTCAGTTCGAGAGCGATCGCCACTTGCGCGGCCAGAGCGCGTGCGCGGCGGATGTCTTCGTCGTTGATCGGCCCCGGCTCGACCCGGTCGAGCACGCCGAACATCCCCAGCACCTCGCCGCTCGAACCGATGAGGGGCACCGCCAGGAGTTGGCGGATGTGGAAAGCGGCAACGAAATCCAGATTCGCGCCGGGCATGGTGGTGGCATCTTCGGTGACGAACGCATTTTTTTGCCGCAGCGCACGCGTCGCCACTCCATCGTAGAGCGGGATATCGACGGGACGGGCCACCCCGTTCTCCACTCCCCATCGAACGCGGAAGGCGGTCTCTTCGAGCAACCCGATGAAGCCGCGCTGGAAGCCGAGGAAGCTGCTGGCGCGAACCACCGATGCCTGCATGAACTCATCGAGTTTTCCGGCGGAACCGAGTTCGAAAGAGATCTCGAGAATTTCGTGCAGTTCGTGGGCCTGGGCTCGCGCCATGCCACACAACTCGGCGTTGGCGATGGCGACCGCGCCAAAGCCGGCCAGGGCTGCAACCAAGGTCTTGTCTTCCTCGGTGAACGGGTGGGCGAGGCGGGGGTAGACCAGAATTGCGCCCTGCGAACGCGAGGCGCGAAACGGGGCGGCGATGAGCACTCCGGGCGGCGAATCTTCTCCGAGATGGGAGGCGGCGTCGATGCTCACCGTAATGCGTTCGCCGGCAGCGGTGGCGCGGGTTGCGATCTCCAGCGCAGAGCGCAGCTGGTTCTGCTGGAAACGCGAACGGATCGAGAGGGCGAGCCTGGGCGTCCCGGTCGACACCGCCTGCAACTGGAACAGGTTCTCTTGCTGCACGAAAACCAGTACGGCGGGCGAATGCAGCAGCACACGTAGACGGTCGGCGATATTCTCCAGCACCGCCGCGGTGTCGGGCAAGCCATGCAGCGCGGAGGCGACTTCGACCAGAAGGCTGGCGCGCTGGTGCTCGTCGCGGGCGAGCTGGTTCAGGCGGCGGGCTTCCAGTGCCGTGCCCAGTTGGGCCGCCAGGATCGTGACTTTGGCTACGGCGTCCTCGTCAAACCCGACGTCGGGCGCACTCTGCACGTATGCGATCGCACCCACGACTTCCCCGGAAACCAGCAGAGGCGCCGCCATGACGGCCTGCGCGTGGGCTTCCGCCAGCCATGGATAATGACCGGAATCGAGGCGGTTGGTGAAGAATGCGCGACGCTTGTGAACCGCTTCCATCGCGATGGATGGATCGCCGACGCCCTGGCGCAGGCCACGAAAGGACTGGGCCTGTTCGCCATCGGCTTCGGCCGCAACCAGTTCACCGTCGGAGGAGCGACTCCAATAATAGGCACCGCTGGCATGGAAGAAGGCGCGAGTGAGGGCACAGAAAGAAAGGATGACCGGGCTGGGCTCGCCGCTCTGGACAGCCGTGCGGGAAAGGTCCAGCAAAAGCTTCTGGAAATCCTCCTCAGACTGAGACGCGTCCCCCAGTTGCGAATTTCTCATGAGTCTCGTCAGCGGACACCATTCTTCTTGCTAAGCGGCTGAAAACAATTGGATTACATATCGAACCTACACTTAATTCTCAAATTGAGTCAAGGGAATAGGAGAGGCGGTGCCAACATGGGAAATGCCACAAAAGTGATACAGGAAGTGATACCGGCGTCTCCATCTCGGATCGAGGGTGATCGGGTCATTCGGTGATCGGGTGATCGAAGTTCAGAAGCGGCCTTTCGATCCGCCGATGGCCCGATGATCCGATGACTCGATCACTAAAGTAATGAACCGAAGGAACTTTTGATATCCGCCGGGGCGGTCCGTGCACGAATATTAAATGTGCACAAATCTTAAGTGGAAGGCTAAGCGACGAGGAAGGTACTGTGACTTTTCAAGGAACGAATCGTGGGATCGCGGTGGGTCTGCTGCTGCTCGGCGGATGGGCCGCGACCAGCGCTCCTGTGGCATGGGGGCAGGAAGTCAAAGGGCAGGAAGTCAAAGGGCAGGAAACCAATCGGAAAGTAAAGAGCAAGGTATCCCCGGTGTATCCGGACCTGGCCAAGCGGATGAACATCACGGGCGTGGTGAAGGTACGGGTGACGATCGCCGCCAGCGGGTCGGTCAAGGATGCAACGGTAGTGGGCGGGCACCCGGTGTTGGCCAGCGCAGCGCTGGATGCGGCCAAGAAGTGGCGCTTCGAGGCGCGTCCGGAAGAGTCCACCGAGATTGTGGAATTCCGTTTTGACCCCACCCAGTAGGGAGACGGCGCGGGGTGCAAAGCGCGCATGAGGAAGGTTGGAGCATGAATATCAAGAAGAAGCTGTACATCAGTTTCGGCATCATTCTGGGGACGGTTCTGGTGCTGCTGGCGATCAACCTGTACGGGGTGCATCGCGAACACGAGACCAAGGCGGCGGCGCAGAGTTCGATCGAAATGACGGAAGCCACCTCGCTGGTCCGCTTCCAGATGATGCAGAACCGCCTTCATCTGCAGAACTACCTGCTCAGTGGAGACACGCGGGACGTGGAGAAAATGAATGATGGCGAACGCCAGCTCAGCGACTCCCTGCACCACACCCAGGAACTCGCGAATTCCCCGCAGCAGCGAACCAATCTGGAGAAAGTGCAGGGACTGGAACGGGGATGGAACAGCGATTTCGCCAACCCGTTGGTCGAGAAGCGCCGCGCCGTGGACGGCGGCAATGCCACGGTAGCCGAGCTGCAAATTTTCTATCTGCAAAAAGACCCGAACTCCTGGGTTTCGCGTTCGAGTGAGGTTCTGGACGATGTCGACCGGGAGAACCAAAAGCTGCTCGACGAGCGGCGCCGCTCTGATGAACAGGCAGCGACCTATTCGATTTTGTTTTCGGTGTTCAGTTCGCTGATCGCTCTGGCCGTGGGCATCGTCATTGCCTACAAGACGGCGACGGGGATCACGGAACCGTTGGGCCGGCTGATTCATGTGGCCGATCAAATCGGCCAGTCTGGGGATCTGGAGCACAATATCGACGTTCGCGGCACGGATGAGATCGGGCAACTGGCCCGGACTTTCGAATCCATGGTGAAGTACCTGAAGGAAATGGCCGCGGTTTCCGAAGCCATCGCCGGGGGCAACCTGGGGGTCGAAGTCCGTCCGCGCTCCGCCAACGACACCCTGGCCAACGCCTTCACGCGCATGGTGGAAGGCCTGCGCGGGATGGTGCGCAACGTGCGCGATGCCGCTTCGCAGGTAGCCAGCGCCTCGACTCAGGTGGCCAGCGCCTCCGACGAGTCGGCCCGGACCAGCCTGCAGACTTCCTCGGCCATCGATGAAGTAACGAGCACGATGCACGAAATGAGCGTGAACGTGCA
>JBGPFV010000251.1:0-4583 GCA_041483535.1 Terriglobia bacterium
CGTGGTGGTGTCCGCATTGCATCGAGCAGAAGGAAAAGTTCGGCGCGTCGTTCGAGTACGCTCCTTACGTGGAGTGCGGCATCAAGGGCCAAACCCAGGGGCAGTCACAGGTTTGCAAGGACGAAAACGTCAATCATTATCCCACCTGGCAGTTTCCGCCCACCGGCGAACGGGTGGAACGCGTCTTCACGCTCGAAGAACTGAGCGACCGGACAGGGTGCTCGCTACCGTGAGCGAGTTGACGAAGCGTCTGATGAATCTGGTCGCGATTCTGGCAGTGTGCGGAATCGCAGTGTCGTCGGTGTCGCTGCAGCATCATTACGCCACCTCAAAGACGGCGTACTGCGATATTGGGGAGACGTTCGATTGCGACATCGTGAACCGGAGCGAATATTCGTCGATCTTTGGAATCCCGGTCGCGCTGATTGGAATGCTCGGATACGCAGCGCTGGCGGGGCTGGCGACGGTATATCGGGAACGGCCGGAGACTCCAGCCATGCTTTTCGGCGCCTCTGCCGCGGGCCTGGCGTTTGCTCTGTACCTGACCTACATTGAAGGACGTGTGCTGGGAGTGTGGTGCATTTTATGTTTGAGTTCACTGGCGTTGATCGTGATGACGTCGATCTTGGCGGCGGTGATTTGGTGGATGAATCGGCGTCCTTCCCGTGACCATTAGTCAGACTAGTTTGAGAAAACTGAGATCTTTCCTTGGGATAACAATGCACAGCTGCTAACGATGTGTTATCACAGTCGTCCAACACAGTTCGTCTATTTCAGGAGTGTCTAATCTTGGGAGTGTCTATGAATCTCCGCGGTTTGGTGGTGGGGTGTGTTCTGGTCGCAGCGCTTGGAATCTCGGCGGCGGCGCAGCCGTACAACGAAGCCCAGTTCAAGGGAATGAAGTGGCGCGACATCGGGCCGTATCGCGGCGGGCGCGTGCTGGCCGTCACCGGAATTCCCAGCAGTCCCTTCACTTACTACTTCGGCGCCGTTGCGGGAGGCGTGTGGCGCACCACCGATGGCGGTGTGAGCTGGCAGCCGATATCCGACAAGAGCGTGATCTCGTCGATCGGCGCGATTGCCGTGTCGGAGTCGAATCCGAACGTGATCTACGTAGGCACGGGCGAGTCTTGCCTGCGCGGCAACATTTCGTATGGCGATGGCGTTTACAAGACGACCGATGGCGGCAAGACCTGGCAGCATATGGGATTGAAAGATACGCAGCACATCGCGCGCCTTTGGATCGATCCGCGCAACTCCGACCATGTGCTGGTCGCCGCGCTCGGTCACGCCTACGGACCGAATCCGGATCGCGGTCTTTATCGCACCACCGACGGCGGCAAGACCTGGGACAAAATTCTCTATAAGGACGACAAGTCAGGTGCGATCGATCTGGCGGTCGATCCGCACAATTCGAACGTGATGTTCGCCGCGCTTTACCAGATCCAGCGCACGCCGTGGGGTATGGAAAGCGGCGGCCCGGGCAGCGGATTGTACCGCTCGACCGATGGCGGCAATTCCTGGAAGCAACTGGAAGGGAAAGGCCTGCCGGAGGGCATTCTGGGGCGCATCGGGGTCAGCGTTTCGGGAGCCGACTCGAATCGCGTGTACGCGCTCATCGAATCGAAGCAGAGCGGGTTGTATCGTTCGGACGACGGTGGAGAAACATGGTCGCGCGTTAACGACGATCAGCGGCTCACGCAGCGCGCTTGGTACTTCACGCATATTTTTGCCGATCCGAAGAGCGCGGACACGGTTTATATGCTCAACACGGGCGCCTTTCGCTCGACCGACGGCGGCAAGACGCTGACTCTTCTGCCGGCGCCGCACGGCGATCATCACGGTTTCTGGATCGATCCGCAGAATCCGAATCGCATGATCGACTCGAACGACGGCGGCGCGACGATCTCGGTGGATGGCGGCAAGAGTTGGTCCACGCAGTACAACCAGCCGACGGCGCAGTTCTACCACGTGGCGGCGGACAACGATTTCCTCTACAAGGTGTATGGCGCGCAGCAGGATAACACGACCATCGGCATCCTCAGTCGCACGGACGAGGGCTATATCGGACGCCAACACTGGTTCGACGCGGGCGGTGGAGAGAGCGGCTACATCGCGCCCGATCCGCGGGATTCGAACATTATCTATGCGGGTTCGGGCGGCGGCGCGGTTATGCGCCTCGATCGCCGCAGCAACCAGCAGCAGGACATTACGGTCTGGCCGGAAGATGGCGCGGGCCACGGCGTTGGCGATCTGAAATACCGATTGGGATGGACACAGCCGATCGTGATCTCTCCGCATGATCCCAATGTGGTCTACACCACCGCCGAGCGCGTCTTCAAGACTACCGACGACGGTAAGAGTTGGACGGCGATCAGTCCCGATCTGACGCGCAACGATAAGAGCAAGCAGGTTTCTTCCGGCGGCCCGCTGACCAAGGACAACACTTCGGTCGAATATTATGACACGGTGTTCACCATCGCGGAGTCGCCCGTGCAGAAAGACCTGTTGTGGGCGGGAACCGATGATGGCTTGATTCAGCTTTCGCGCGATGGCGGCAAGACCTGGACGAACGTCACGCCCAAGGGAATTCCGGAGTGGAGCCTGGTGAGCCTGATTGAGGCTTCGCCGTACGATGCAAGCACGGCGTATGCGGCGGTCGATACGCACAAGCTCGACGATTTTAAGCCCTACATTTTTAAGACCACGGATTTCGGGAAATCGTGGACGAAGATCACCAGCGGCATTCCCGATGGTGCATACACCCACGCGGTGCGCGAAGATCCAGTGCGGAAGAATCTGTTGTACGCGGGCACGGAGACGGGCATTTACGTTTCGTTCGATGGCGGCGCGAAATGGCAATCGTTGCAACTGAATTTACCGAACTCTCCGATCCACGACCTGATCGTGAAAAATGACGATCTGGTGGTGGCGACGCACGGGCGCTCTTTCTGGATTCTCGACGACCTCACACCGCTGCGCGCGGCCAGCACGCAAGCGGCGACCGAAGCCGTGCTTTACAAGCCGCGGCTTACCTATCGCCTGCGTTGGCCTGAATTCTTCGAGCGGCGGCAACCGGTGGGCGAGAATCCGCCGACCGGCGCAATCGTTTATTACTACCTCCCCAGCGCGCCGAAGGGCGTGGTGACGCTCGAATTTCTGGATGCATCGGGGAAAATTGTGCGGCACTACTCCAATGAAGAAAAAAAAGATGCGGAGACGCCGCCCGAGTGGCCCGATCTAACGCCTCCCCAGGACAAGATTCCGGCCGAGGTAGGCGTGAACCGCTTTGCCTGGGATCTGCGTTTGCAGGGGCCGACTCCGCTGGCGGGGGAACCGGGAGCGGAGTTTCGCAATCGTGGGCCGATGGTGCCGCCGGGAGCATACCAGGTGCGGCTGACGGCAGAAGGGAAGTCCTACACGACGCCGCTGGAGTTGAAAGCGGATCCGCGGGTGAAAGTGTCGAACGACGATCTGCAAAAACAGGGTGAATTGGGACGCAAGATCGTGGCAGAAGTGTCGGAGATTCACGAGGCGGTGGCGGCGATCCGCGAAGTGCGCAGCGAAACTCGCGGGCTGGCCAAGCGTTTCGGCAACGACAACGATGCGCATTATGCTTCGCTGGTTTCGGCCACCAAGGACTTCGACAAGAAGAGCCTCGATCTGGAGTCGCAGTTGCTCCAGATAAACTCGAAGAGTTCGGAGTCGAACCTGAACTACCCGGTGCTGATCGATGAGCGGCTGCACTCGCTGCTCGGTAGCGTGGAGTCGGCCGACGCCGCGCCCACGAAGCAGCAATACGAGGTCCTCGCCGATCTGGAAAAAGAGGCGCAACCGCTGCTGGCACAGTATCGCGAGCTAATGTCGAAGGACCTGCCGGCGTTGAATGAGATGGTGAACAAGCAGAACATTCCCGCGCTCTACGTGCCGGCGGGGAAGTAGGACGATAAAGATGGAGCGCCGGGCGTCCCGCCCGGCGTTCCGTCGCTGACAAAATATGATTTCCGTAGAGACGCGGCTTGCCGCGTCTCCTGCGTCCGCTGAGACCGGGCAAAGCCCGTCTCTACAGATACGAGCTTTCTCCAGAACTACTTCGTAATCACGCCGCAGGCGATGCGGTCCCCTGCGTTACCCGCCGGGTCGGTCTTCTGGTCGTCCGCTTTGGCGTGCACCACGATGGCCGTGCCTCCATTGCTAAACAGCGAATGACTGTCGCTGCCGAGCGTTACATCTTTGTTTTCGATCTTGAAATGCGCCTTGCCGTCCGGACCCACCGTGAAGTTGGGATTGTCGCCCGCGTGGTGACCTTCCGGATTCTCCAACCCATGCTTCTTACCATCAGGATTGAAGTGGCCTCCCGCGGACTTGAAATCCGGGGCGTCGCACTTTGCGTTCTGATGAAAATGGATGGCATGTTCGCCAGGAGGCAGGTTCTCGAGATTGACTTCCATCCCGATTCCCGGCCCGGCTTCCCAAAGAATCGCCGACCCCACGACCTTTCCCTGGGCATCCTTGAGTTGAACGAGAATCTTGGCCGAGCTGGCCGAGGCGAGCGCGACCACCAGCAGTGCGAGCGCGAACAG
>JBGPFV010000252.1:0-4569 GCA_041483535.1 Terriglobia bacterium
CCTAACGGATTGGCGACGTTCTGACCGGCGATGTCGGGCGCTGAACCATGGACGGGTTCGTAGAGACCGACCGGGCCTCCGATGCTGGCCGAGGCGAGCAGACCGAGCGATCCCACCATCCCGCCAACTTGATCGGAGAGGATGTCTCCGAACATGTTTTCGGTGAGGATGACGTCGAACTCGGCGGGCCTCATCACCAGCATCATGGCGGCGGAGTCCACGTACATGTGGGAGAGTTGGACATCGGGAAAATCGCGGGCGATGCGAGTGACGACTTCGCGCCAGAGACGCGAGCACTCCAGAACATTCGACTTGTCGACGGAGAGCAGGCGCCGGCGGCGGGTGCGAGCGAGTTGAAAGGCGACGCGGGCAATACGCTCGATTTCCGGCTCGCTGTAGCGCATGGTGTTGAGCGCCTGGCGCGCGCCGGGTTCGCCGGCGATGGAGCGAGGCTGGCCGAAATACAATCCGCCGAGCAGTTCGCGCACGATGAGAATGTTGGTTCCTTTCACGATTTCTTCGCGCAGCGGCGAGCAGGCGGCGAGCGCCGGATAAAAGACCGCGGGACGGAGATTGGCGAACGCTCCGAGCTCCTGGCGGAGGCGCAACAGTCCAGCTTCGGGGCGAAGCTCGCGAGGATGGTGATCGAAGGCGGGACTGCCGACGGCTCCGAGCAGCACGGCTTGTGAAGCGAGGCAAGCTTGAATGGTGCCGTCGGGTAAGGGATTGCCGAACTTTCCGAGAGCGACGCCGCCAATTTCTTTTTCGTCGAGTTCGAGATCGTGGCCAAAACCGTCGGCCACTTCTTCCAGAACACAAATGGCTTGGGAGGTAACTTCAGGGCCGATCCCGTCACCGGGGAGGGAAGTGACACGGAGTTGCATGGAACCCTCGAGTTGTTTCCGAAAGAATAAATGAGGAAAGACCGCCGTGGTAGTCCGGTTTCGTGTTCTTTACAAATCTATACGATACGCCTTTAACCCGGCGGAGGTTTACACCCCCCAGAGATAGTCTTCTTGCTCGCTGTGATGATCGGCGAGGGTCGCCGGCGCCCGGCCGAACCAGTTGGCCGGCGCGGGAGAACCTGGCCGAACCTGAGCTTGACCGGCGCTGCCGGATATCTGAGCCGGATGCGCGTCGTCGGAATTGGGATTGGAATTGGCTCCGGCGGCAGCGGAGACGGCACGCGGGAAAGGCAAAGTGGCCATTGCCGGTGGAAACTTCTTCTGGCTGCCGATGTCGTCGTGGTTGCTGACGGCGCCGCGGCTGACGTCCTGAATCAGTTCGAGCAAATGGCTGTCCTGAACTTTCTTGATGCGGTCGGCCAGAACCACAAACCTGCGATAGACCTCATCGAGTTCGCGGCGCTCGAACTGGTGTCCCAGTTGTTCGCAGCGCAGGGCGAGCGCGTGGCGGCCGGAGTGCTTGCCCAGCACCAGCCGCGAA
The DNA here is from genome assembly GCA_041483535.1 of Terriglobia bacterium. Lineage (GTDB taxonomy): Bacteria > Acidobacteriota > Terriglobia > Terriglobales > Acidobacteriaceae > Acidiflorens. Next base: position 1,447 of record JBGPFV010000252.1, read on the forward strand.
TCGGGCACGCCCACCGATTGGGGCGTCATGATTTCGTAGGTCAGGGGATTCTTGAGCATGCCATCCTGATGGATTCCGGCTTCGTGCGCAAACGCGTTGCGGCCGGTGATGGCCTTGTTAGGCTGCACGGGAACGCGAGTGATCTCCGCCAACATCTGGCTGGAAGCATATAACTGTTCGCTGGCGACCGCGGTTTCGTAAGCATAGCGGTCGGGGCGCACCCGCATGGCCATGACGATTTCTTCCAGAGACGCATTGCCGGCGCGTTCCCCAATGCCGTTGATGGTGCACTCCACCTGGCGCGCACCGTGCTGCACTCCGGCGAGCGAGTTCGCGACCGCCAGGCCGAGGTCGTTGTGGCAGTGCGTGGAGATGGTTACTTGGTCGATGCCGGCAACTTTCTCACGCAGCGTCTGAATGAGTTGGCCGTATTCCTCGGGCATGGTGTAGCCGACCGTATCGGGAATGTTGACGGTGGTGGCGCCGGCCGCGATGACCGCTTCGACCACCTGGCAGAGAAACGGGACGTCGGTGCGGGTGGCGTCTTCGGGCGAGAATTCAACGTCAGAGCACAACGACTTGGCGTGCCGGACAGCGTCGCGCGCCTGCTCCAGGCACTTCTCGCGCGAAATCCGCAGCTTGTATTTCAGATGAATGTCAGAGGTTGCGAGAAAAACGTGGATGCGCGGGTGCGCGGCTCCCTGCAGTGCCTGCCATGCCCGGTCCACGTCGCCGGTAACAGCGCGGGCCAGACCGGCGATGATGGGACGCCGGACCGTGGCGGCAATGCGTTGCACGGCTTCGAAGTCGCCATCGGAGGCGATGGGGAATCCAGCTTCGATCACGTCCACGCCCAAGCGGTCGAGTTGCTGGGCCAGGTGCAGCTTTTCCTGCACATTCATACTGCAGCCCGGCGATTGCTCGCCGTCACGAAGCGTAGTGTCGAAAATGGTGATGCGCGGCCGATCCATGGATTGCGTTCCTCCCGAAATGATGTCTTCTCTACTTTATCGGCGGATAGGGGCGAAAGAAAAGATTATTATCTTTACAGTAACATTAGCGTTGATGATAGTATTAGATAATCTTATGTCGGACACATGATTGATAACAGTCCGTGGGAGAGAGGGAAGTTCGGATGTGTCCATGCGCTGCCCTCAAGCGGTGCTTCCTTTCCCGTAGAGACGCGGCTTGCCGCGTCTCCAGTCCGCGGAGGGAGACGGGGCAAGCCCCGTCTCTACAGGTAGGAGCGCCCCATGGACCTTTCGCAACTTGAAGTCTTCCTCACGGTGGCTCGCGAACGGCGGTTTTCGCGGGCGGCCGAAAAGCTGTTTCGTACGCAGTCGGCGGTCAGCCAGAGCGTCCGCAAACTCGAACTGGAGATTGGCGAGCCGCTGTTCGACCGTTCTTCGCGCGAGGGCGTACTGACCGACGCGGGACGGGTTCTGCAGGAATACGCCGAGAAGCTTCTCAACTTGCGGCAGGACGCGCAGACGGCGTTGGTGGAGATGCGCGAGTTGCAGAAGGGCCAACTGGCAATCGCCGCCAATGAATTTACCGCGCTCTACCTGTTGCCGGTACTGGGCGAGTTTCGCCGCCTGCATCCGACCATCAAGATCACGGTGCGGCGTTCTCTGGGCAGCCACATTCCCGACGATGTGCTCAAGCACAACGTGGAACTCGGGGTGCTTTCCTACGATCCGCAGGAGCCGCAGTTGCGATCGGCGGTGGTGTATCTGGACGAGTTGACCTTGGTGGTTCCTCCGGGCCATCCGCTGGCCTCGGCGGGCGAAGTCAGCGTGCGGCAGTTGGGAGCGGAGTCGTTCGTGGCCCACATTGTGGCGTCTCCTTACCGCGATAAAGTGATCGAAGCGTTCCGCCGCCACAAAACTCCGTTGCACATGGACGTGGAACTGCCCACGCTGCAAGCCATCAAACGTTTCGTGTGCATGGGGAATGGGGTGGCGCTGGTGCCCGAGATCAGTGTGGAAAACGAAATCAGCCGTGGAGACCTGGTGCGGGTTCCGGTGCGCGATCTGCATTTTCAGCGCAAGCTGCGGCTGGTGTACCGGCAGGAATCAACGCTGTCGCACGCGGGAAGAGCGTTCTTGAAAGTGGCGGAGCAGGTGGCAAAGGACCGAGGCGGCCACTATCTGTTTCAGCGAGAAAAATAGCAGCGAGGCGGATTCACCATTGCTGTATCCCGCTCGTGTGGGCATGCTCGTGTGGGGACGGGCGCCCTCGCCCGTCCAAGTCAAGCGCAGCTCGGCAGCCGCCAGCCGCCACAGCAACTCTGGATTCGCTCTAGGCGACTGTCTCACTGGTTCCATGCCCGCAACCGCGGCACCCAGCGGCGGACGTTCCTGCAGTATTCCTCATACTCCGCGCCGAAAATCTTGCGCAGGTGCGGCTCCTCATACAGCCGCACAAACAAAACCACCCCTAGCGCGGCGGCGCACGCCCCGATGATCGCGGCCAAATTTACCCGTCCGAAGATTACCCACAGCCCCACCCAGCCCACGCAGAACCCCAGGTACATGGGGTTCCGCACGTAGCGATAGAAACCCACCACCACCAGCCTCGTCGGCGGAGCGATCGGCGCCGGCGTTCCATGTCCAGTCCTTCCGAAATCCCAGATGCAGCGTAGGGCCACTGCGAAACCAACAGCCGAGGGACCGGCCGCGATTCAGCGCCATCGTGCTCCACCCGCCAGTTCGACGTTAAAGCCCAGCCATGAGGGCAGCAACCAAAACCACAGCGCAAGGAATGCAGCGCCCACGGCCAGGGATGCAAGCGTCGCCGGCCAGTGTGCGCCACGATCATCGCTCGTCATAGGTCCTCCGTGAACACCGAAGCATAAGCCTGCGCAAGGCGCAGCTACTTCGAAGCGTCTTTTCGCCTCGATGCATCCGCGGCGGGAACCAGGGGACGCCGTAGCGGCACGATCGCGCCTTTGGAGGGGTCGGCGGCGGCCGAGGCCCGCGTCAGAACTTCCTTCTGGATGTACTGCACGAACTCCTGGATCTGGCGCTGCATTTCTTCCATGCGCTCGCGCATTTGAAGAATGATGGCAATGCCGCTGATGTTGACGCCGAGATCGCGCGCCAGCGACAGGATGAACTCGAG
>JBGPFV010000253.1:0-4551 GCA_041483535.1 Terriglobia bacterium
CGTTGGCATCGCCTCCGAACTGGTTGCTTTTGACGTTCAAGAGCGCCAGGGTCACATCATCGATCGCAATCGGGTTCGCAGCACAATTTGCTGTTGCGGGCGTGCTAAAGATAGCTGCCAGGTTTGCGGCTGACCGGTCGGTAGGCAAGACGGGGAATCCCGGGTTGCTGATCGACGTCCCCGGAGAAAGTCCGCTGCGCTGGCGGCTGCCTTGGTAATTTACGAAGAAGTAGCCTAGCTTGGCGCCGGACCCAATGGGGCCGCCCAGGCTGCCGCCGAAGATGTTCTGCTTGACGGACGGGCGCTTCTGGCCGGCGCGATTCAGGAAGAATTCGTTCGCGTTAAAGATGTCGTTGCGGAAGAATTCGTACAGATCACCGTGAAAGTTCTTCGTGCCGGATTTCAGGACGGCATTCACGTTGCCGCCACTGTTTCGTCCCTGGCTGGCATCGTACAGCGACGTCTGGACTTTGAACTCTTCGATTACGTCGGGGTTGGGCAGCGGGACGTTGGTGGATTGCGAAACATTGTAGTCGGTCGCGCTGACGCCTTCGATCAGGTAGTTGTTGTTGTCCTCGCGCTGGCCGTTGACGATGATACGGGCGTTGCCGCGGCCGAGCTGGGCGGACGCATTGAGTTCGCTTTGCGCCCCGCTGGAGAGCGTCAGCAACTGCTGGAAGTTCTGGGTAGCCAGCGGCAGGTCGCGAATGGTGCGCTCTTCGATGGCCTGACCCGTGGTGGCAGTGGTGGTCTCGATGGTCTGGACCGTGGCCTGGACTTCCACCTTCTCCGTGACCCTCAGCGGGGCGAGCTTGGCGGTGAGACGGGTGGTTTCAGTGACACGGACGGCGATGTCCCTGAAGTTGCCTTCGCCGAACCCCGTGCCGGTGATCTTAACCGTGTAGGTCGCGACCGGCAGGAGCGGGGCGCTGAAGGCTCCGTTCGCGTCGGTCTTCAGTCTACGGGTGACCGCTCCCGTGTCCTGGTTGATGATCTGGACATCCGCTCCGGCGACGACTGCGCCAGAAACGTCCTGGACGCTGCCGCTGATGGCACCGGTGGCTCCGCCTTGGGCTGCCGCGATCGCTGTGAGTACGAGAACAACCAGGATTACACTTGCCAACGTTTTCAGTCTCGACATAAACACTGCCCCCTTGGGAAAAACTCGCCTTTCGCATCAGGTACAGGTCGGCTTCAGCTCAAGCCGGGACATCGCTTGACGAGCAAGCGGCGCCTTTGCCGGCACAGTTTCGTCCAAAATCAACATGCTCCGCATGCACTTCTTCCTTAGCTTTCCTCCCCGCGGAAATGTGCTGAAGTTGATGTTCAGGATGGGCGAAAGTTTACTGGAAAACAACAAACGCTGCAAGAATTAGAGAACAATTTAGACAACAATCTTTAGGATCTGCCAGCTCCCTCCACTCTGACACGGAGTCACCTTATGGAATTATGGATCCTACAATCCTTTGTACAGACCGCCATCGACGAGAATGGTCTGTCCGGTGATGTAGGAGGCGCGCTCGCTGGCGAGCCAAACGATGGCGTCCGCCAGTTCGCGCGGCTCACCCAGGCGCTTGAGGGGAGCGTCTGCGGCCCAGCCTTCGAAGATTTCTGTTTCGGTCTTGCCCGAGGCGGCCGAGCGCGAGTGGGCGAGCTCTTTCAGCCGGTCGGTGGCGGTGTAGCCCGGGCCAACGTTGTTGACGAGAATGCCGTCTTTGCCGAACTCGTTGGCGAGGCTTTTGACCAGTCCGACGACGGCGGCGCGCACCGCGTTCGAATACACGAGGTCGGCGACGGGCTGCTTGGTGGTGATGGAGGTGATCGTGATGATACGTCCCCACCTTTTCTTCTGCATGTGGGGGATCACGGCGTGGGTAAAGTAGACCGCGCTCATGAAATTGAGGTCCACGGCGCGTTTCCATTCGTCGATGGTGGTGGCGAGAAAACCCTTGGCGGGCGGGCCTCCGGCGTTGGTTACGCAGATATCGATGCCGCCGAATTTCTGGACAACCGCATTGACAAAATCGCGGACGGCTCCGGCGTCGGTGACATCGAAGGGCTCGGCCAGCACCTCCGCCTTGTATTCACCACGAATTTTTTCAGCAACCGCGTTGAGCGCTTGCTGGTTGCGGGCGCAGATGGCGAGGCGGCAGCCTTCGGCGGCAAAGGCTTCGGCAGTGGCTCGACCAAGTCCCTGGCTAGATGCAGCGACGATGGCGACGCGGTTCTTGAGTCCCATTTCCATAAGCGGGGATTATAAAGTTTGCGTGCCGCGCTGTCTTGCGCCTTGCCGTCGCATGGCGGCGCAGGTACTGTTAAGAGATTCCAGCTTTGATTGAGGAGACCATGGGAGCCGCTCGTTATATATGGATGGACAATGCTCTGAAGCCCGCCAGCGAAGGGGTTGTGCCGTTTCTGAGCGCCGGGATGCAGTACGGCTTCAGCGTGTTTGAAGGAATCCGCTGCTACGCGACCGACAAGGGCCCGGCCGTATTTCGCCTGGACGAACACGTGGCGCGATTGATGGACTCGGCGCACATCGTGGGCTTTCGTGAGTTGCCGGTCACCGCCGAGCAGGCGGCGACGGCAATCCACAAAACGATTGCGGCCAACGAATTTGCGGCGTGCTACATCCGCCCGATGATTTTTCTCGATGGCGCCATGACCATGACGGTCGAAGCCGGAAAGCCCCGCTTCGTGGTCGCGGTCTGGGAGTGGAAGGCGTTTCTGGGGGCCGAGGCGAAAGAGCGCGGGATCCGCGCCAATGTTGCTTCGTTCACGCGGCTGCATCCCAACATCATGATGACCAAGGCAAAGGTTTCGGGCAACTATGTCAGCTCGATCCTGGCGAAGACGGAGTCGCAGCGCGCCGGATTTGACGAAGCGATCATGCTGGGTCCCGATGGATACGTAGCGGAGTGCACGGGCGAAAATCTGTTCGTGGTGCGCAACAACGTGATTTACACCACACCGCGGGCGGGAATCCTGGAAGGGATTACACGCGACAGCTGCTCACGCTGGCGCGGGATCTCGGCTACACGGTGAATGAGGAACCGATCTCGCGCGACCAGCTGTACATCTCCGACGAAGTGTTCGTGTGCGGCACGGCAGCCGAGGTCATCGCACTGCGCGAGATTGATTTCCGCACGATTGGCGACGGCAAAGCGGGTCCGGTGACGCGCGCGTTGCAGCAGGAGTTCGACAAACTGGTCAGCGGGCGGCATGCACGCTCGGGACAGTGGTTGGCGCCGGTGCCGGCAATGGACGCAGCCGGGGTACGCGGCTGAAGGGAGTCTCGCGATGAAGAAGCATTCTTTCCGGCAAGAAACCGAGGCGGTACACGGTGGCGCCGACCTCAGCAAGAAGAATGGCCCGCTCTCCACGCCGATTTTTCAGACCTCGACGTTTGAGGTCACCGACATGCAGGAGCAGGTTCGCGCGACCGAAACCGACCGCTTCTACACGCGGTACGGCAATCCGACCCATACTGCCGCCGAGAAGGCGATATCCGAGCTCGAAGGCACCGATGCAGCCTTGCTGTTTTCGTCCGGCATGGCGGCGATCACGACTTCGATTCTCGCGCTGGTCAAGGCGGGGGATCACATCGTCGCGCAACGCGATATCTACGGTGGCGTTACGAATTGTTTTTCGCAGTGGCTGCCGAGGTTCGGCATCGAAACCACGTTCGTGGATACCAACGACATGGAGCAGCACGAGCGCGCCATCCGGCCGAATACGAAGATTCTGCACATCGAGTCGCCGACCAATCCGGTCGTACGGGTCGTCGATCTGGAGAAGATTGCGGCGCTGGCGCGGAAGCGTGGCTTGGTCACGACCATCGACTCGACCTTCGCCACGCCCATGAATTGCCGCCCGGCGGAGTGGGGCATTGACCTGGTTCTGCACTCGGGGACGAAATATTTCGGCGGACATTCCGACCTGATCTGCGGCATTGCGACCGGACGCCGCGATTTAATCGGCCAGATTCATCATGTGCGTACGACACTTGGTTGCTCGATGGATCCGCACGCGGCGTTTCTGCTGCTGCGCGGGATCAAGACGCTGGCCGTGCGGGTGCAGCGCCAGAACGAAAGCGCGCTGCGGATTGCGGAGTTCCTGAACCAGCATCCCAAGGTGACGCGGGTGCATTATCCAATGCTGAAGGGGCATCGGGATTACGCGCTGGCGAAGAAACAACTGGCGGGCGCAGGCGGCGTGCTGAGCTTCGAAGTCGAAGGCAGCGGCGAAGATGCCTGCCGGGTGGCCGAAGCGCTCAATCTGTTTACGCTGGCGCCGAGCCTCGGTGGAGTGGATTCACTGGTGACGATCCCGGCGCTGACGTCGCATGCCATGATCGATCCGGAGCTGCGGGAAAAGATGGGCGTGACCGAGCAGATGATCCGGCTGTCGGTGGGGATTGAGAATGTTGAGGATTTGATTGCGGACCTGGAGAAGGGCTTGGCGGTGCTGAGCCGGAAGCAGGAGCAGGTAGGGGTGGCGGGGTAGAACGATCCCGGCGCGCATCGCGCGCCCGCCCGTACGAGCGGCGTC
>JBGPFV010000254.1:0-4529 GCA_041483535.1 Terriglobia bacterium
CAACGGCATGAATCAGGACGCGGGTGCCGGACGCCTTCTCGAGCAAACCCGCCTTCCAGTAGGCGAAGTAGGCGGTGAAGACATTTACTGGGAAAGCAGCGGCCTGTTCCGCGGTCCAATCTTCCGGACTGGGCCAGACGAGGTTGCGATGCACCACGGTTCTTTCGGCGAAGGCGGCCCACTGCGTGTAGCCCATGACGCGGCGGCCGCTGGCGTCGTTACCGATAAATTCGCGACCGGCGAATTCACGGCCGGCGGTGAGCGGCGGCTTGGGAGTGCCGGCGTATCCGCCGCGCGCGGTGAGCAGGTCGGCAAAGTTCAATCCGCCTGCTTCTACTTTCACCAGAAGCTGCTCGGGCGCGGGATGCGCGTCGGGAACCTGCTGCAATTCGAGAACCTCGGGCCCGCCGAAACGAGTGATGACGAGTGCTTTCATGGGAAAAGTTTAACAGGCTGGGAGCGCTGACACCGAGCCGAGCTGCGCTCGGCTTGGACAGCCGGGGGCGGCTGTCCCTACGCGATCATATCCGGTACCAGAAAATGGTTCGCAGATTTCACTTTGGGCGTCTATAATGGTCGTCGAGTTTCCGACCCCCGTGGCCTGAGAGATTCTCTGGCGGCGGGGGCGAGGGTTGCGCCGGTTCGAGGGGCGCGATTCGAGGGTGCGGATGGAAACGTTCGCGCCTCCCAGGTTGGAAAGGAAACGCTCGCTGGGATTGTGCCCGCCTGCCTTCCTTCCAAGCATTTAGCACTTAGCGTTTAGCACTTAGCCAAGCCGGCTCTGTGTGGTGTGAAAGCTAATTGCTACGTGCCAAGTGCTAATTTGCTAAATGCCGCTTACTGACAATTTCGGGCGCTCGATCCACGATCTGCGGATCTCGATCACCGACCGCTGCAACTACCGGTGTGTGTACTGCCGGACGGGGACCAATGGCGCGGCGTATGCCGAGCTTCCATTTGAAGATTATCTGCGGATGGCGCGGATCCTGGTGGGGCTCGGAATCACGAAGATTCGGCTGACCGGCGGCGAGCCGCTGCTGCGCAAAGGCATTGTAGAGTTCGTGCGCGACCTCGCCAAGTTGCGCACCGTGGACGGGAAAAAGCCGGAGATCGCGGTAACGACCAACGGCCACCTGCTGAAGGAGATTGCGCAACCGCTGAAAGACGCCGGACTCGACCGCGTGACCGTCAGCATGGATGCGGTGGATCCGGAGCGCTTTGCGCGCATCACCCGCGTGCCGAATGGATACGAGAGCGTGCTGGCGGGAGTGCGCGCCTCGCGGCAGGCGGGTCTCGATCCGGTGAAAATCAATTGCGTGCTGCTGCGCGGCTTCAACGAAGATCAGATCGTTAGGTTTGGGAAGTTCGCGCGGGAAGAGCGGGTGGTGGTGCGCTTCATCGAATTCATGCCACTCGAAGAAGACCGCGTCTGGACACCGGAAATCGTAGTGCGGCTCGATGAGATCGTCTCCCGCATGGCAGAGTATCTGCCGCTGGAGGAGATGGCGCACCAGCCGAGCGAAACCGCGCGGCGCTACCGCTTCCGCGATGGCTTGGGCGAGATTGGAATCATCGCGCCGGTGTCGCATCCGTTCTGCGGGCACTGCAGCCGGATTCGTATCACCTCGGATGGCAAGTTGCGCACCTGTTTATTTTCAGCGTGGGATCACGACCTGCATGAGCTGATGCGGCGCGGCGCGACCGACGAGAAGCTCACCGAGTTCATTGTGAAAGTGGTGGAGAAGAAAGAAGAGCGGCACCACATCGGGGAGCCGGGATTTGTGCCGGCGTCGCGGACGATGGTGCATATCGGCGGGTAGGGTTCCCGCTATCAGCTATCAGCCGTCAGTCTTCAGCCTTCCGTAAAATTGCTGCACCGCCGAGACGCCGCGCGCCGAGTGACCTCCGAGTGAGATCCAAGTAACCAGCAAGTAGTTACTGACGCGCAGTCGTTCGGGGCCATCCGGATTGATCCGCTCTCGAAGCTAAAGTCTATAGACCCTGGTGCCGATGGAGACGCGTAGGGGGGAACTCGCAAATGATCAGTCCCGTAAGTCATGCCACGCAAGTCCAAGCCCAAGCCGCAGCTCAGTCCGCCGCTGCGCGCCAACCAGCGCCTGCACCGAAACCACCGCAGCCCGCAGCGGCAGTGCAGCCGCCCGCAGCGGATACGGTGCAGATCAGCACCGCTGCCCAAGCGCTGCAGGAAGCAACGGAGACTCAGGTTCAGACCGCCAAGGAAGCCAGGTCCGGCGATGTGCAGGCTGTGAGGCTGCTGGCAAAAGAAACGGCTGCTCACCACATCACAAAGTAATGCATCGGCGAAGAAATTCGTCGAGGAGCTGAGGAAACCGGGAAGCCTGCACCAGCAAGGCAACCCGGCTCTTCCATCGGCCTGCTTGCGGGGAAGCCTAGTTGGCGATTTTTGCGGGAGAAATATCAGTAAAACGCGTCATACTTCGTAACCGTCCAGCCGGAATCTTCCTTTTCTTCGGTCACTGAGAAAAGATCCTTGTAGGTTGCGTCCTGGCTGGGACTGCTGTAACGCTTGCCTTTGTAGTACAGAATCACCAGCGGCGGTGCGTCTTCCCATTGCACCAGGTTCCAGGAAATCAGCGGGTGCTGGGCTTCAGAACTGCAGAGGAAGTCGGCGCGCTTCCTGCGGTAATCTTTCTCCCACTGCGCGAGCAGTTTGCGGCAATTGCCGTCGCGCATCTCCGAAACGAAATTATTGGCCGTGCGTTCGATGGTGCGATCACGGAACGGATTCATGGTGATGCTGATTGGCATCTGGGTTAGCGGGTCGCGTTCCTCGGAGCGCGACAGAACCGGTCCCTGGTTGCTGAGCCAGTTGAGATAGCCGAGGAACACCAGCACCAGCAGGCTCGCGGTGCCTATAGCGATGGCGAGATGGGTGCGGGAAAACTGCATTCAGGAGAAGTTTGGAGGATGGACAAGATGGCGGCAAGGTTACTTCAGATACTTCCGTAACTGGAGTTGGAAGTCCGGACCGTCCTTAGACGATTGGCTGCCCCGGTGGCTGCCGAGCTTCGGTCGGCCTGGACAGCCGAGAGCGGCTGTCCCTACGCGACGGCCCGGGCTGGTTTGTGTTTTCCATGTGGGCGGCGTATAGTCGGTGATGAAAACTGTTGTGTCGTAGTGTCAGGATTGTCGAAGCACACCAGTGGGCGAAAGCCCACTTTTTAGTTTGGGCCGATTTGCGGGAAGTAGTTGGCTCGGCGGTTCGGAAGCAAGTTGCTGAAAACATGGCTTTTGATCTGGATAAGGTCCGGCAGATTGCCGAGCGGGTGGCAGGTTCGAGCGGGCTGGAAGTGGTTGAAGTGGAAGTGTGCGGGGCGGGTAAACACCGCATGCTGCGCGTCTTTATCGACCGGCCTGGAGCGGCGCCGATGGCGGATCGTCCGGACGGCGTTACGCACGAGGATTGCTCGAATTTTAGCCGCGAGTTCGGGACCATCGTCGAAGTTGAAGGTGCGGTGCCGGGCGGATCGTATGTGCTGGAGGTTTCCTCTCCGGGACTGGATCGCAAGCTGACGAAGGCGGCGGATTTTGAGCGCTTCTGTGGCTGTCGCGTGAAGTTGACGACCCGGGAAGCGGTGAACGACAACCGGCATTTTGAAGGGAAGCTGGAAAGCTTCGAGAACGGACGGCTGCTTCTGGATCTGAGCGCGGCGCGTAAGAATCCGAAGAAGATGCGTCCGCAAGAGGGCGCGGCGACGAAGGTTGAGATTGAGTTAGGGAACATAGAGAAGGCGAATCTGGTACCGGAAATCTAGGAGCAAGGTGTCAGGTCTCAGGTCTTAGGTCTCAGGACTTGGTTTTCCTGAGACCTAAGACCTGACACCTGAGACCTGAAGATCTTATGGCTAGTGAGCTCTACAACATCATCGAAGGGGTCAGCCGGGAGAAAGGCATTGATCCGCAGATTGTGGTCAGAGCGGTCGAGGACGCCATCGTGGTGGCCACGCGCAAGTACTACAAGACGCAGGAAAACCTGCGCGCGGTGCTCGACAAAGACAGCGGCAAGATCAACGCCTATGCGGTGAAGTCGATTGTCGAGACTCCGGAGCAAGTGGTAGATCCGGACTTGCAGGTGACGGTAGAGCAGGCACGGAAGCTGGATCCGAGCGCGGAAGCGGGCGGAGAGTTGCTCATCCCGAAAGTAACGGAAGGGATTCTGGGGCGGATTGCGGCGCAACTGGCGAAGCAGGTCATCTTCCAGAAAGTGCGCGAGGCGGAACGCGACACGGTTTACAACGAATACATCGGGCATGTAAACGAGATCGTCAATGCGACCGTGAAGCGGATCGAGGGTCCAGACGTGATTCTGGATATCGGCAAGGCCGAAGCGCGCATGGGACGCAAAGAGCAGTCGCGGCTGGAATCGTTTGCGGTGGGAGAACGGATTCGGGTCGTGATCGTGCGGGTGGAAAAAGCGGTGAAGGGTCCGGGGGTAATCGCATCGCGTTCGGCGCCGGAACTGGTGCAGCATTTGTTCCAGACGGAAG
>JBGPFV010000255.1:0-4527 GCA_041483535.1 Terriglobia bacterium
CGCGACCAGCAATCCTTCGCGCGTGACCAGGCCCATCTTGTACGTCGTGTATCCCAGAAAACTCTTAGAGAACAGCTGCCCTCCGATCACGACATTCCAGCGCATGGCAAAAATGCCGATCAGGGTCAGGCATCCGGCCAGCGCATAAATGCGTTTGCGGGTCATTTCGCCGAGCTTCAGCACCTGGGTCAAGGCGAGAAGCAAAATGGGTGTAACGGTGCCCAGCACAATCTGCACCACGATATGCGACATGTACAGCTTGGTATGGACCATGAAGTCCAGGCTGCGGAAACTTTCATCGGCCTCGTAGATGCGGTGGATCAGGTCGAGCATCTCCAAACTGAAATCGATAATGAAGATATAGAACAGGTAGCGCGCTATCGTGTCGACGCAGCGCATATCGACCGTCTCTCCGCGAGACCACGTCATCAGCATGTAAAGCAGCATCACGGTGGCGATTCCCGACACCATGGCCGAGAAGATAAACACCACCGGCATCAGCGGCGACGACCACCACGGGTTCGCCTTGATCGAGCCAAAAATGAACCCGACGTAGCCGTGCAGCAGGAACGCCGAAGGGATGCCGATCAGCGTAATCACCCAGCCCACTCGTTCGTCCACCGCGAGCGCGCGTTCGCTGATGTTGCTGGACCCCAGGGTCATCAGCCGGTAGAGCCAGCGCTTCCATCCGCGGGTGGATTCCGACAGCACCACGATGTCGCGCCGGTAGTCCAGCCAGATTTCCAACACCAGAACCGCCATCAGATACCACAGGTAAACAAATCCAAACATGGCCATCGCGGACGTCTTGTGCGGCGTAAGGTACATCTCGTACGAACGTTCCGGGTGCCCGAGGTGGAGCTGCAAAGGAAGGGGCGCCACGAGCAGGAAAGCCAGGGCGGTCAGCAGCGCCAGCCGGTACGTAGGCTTCACCGCCTGCACCTGGAAAACGCGCTCCAGCGAGGCCAGAATGAATGCGCCCGCCACCAGCCCCGTCAGGAACGGATACAGCACGATCAGGACGCTCCACTGCAGCTCGATTTCGTTCGGATACATGAAGCCTTCAACGCCCGACATATCCGCGTCTCCTTATTGCAGCGCCCATCATTGCAGCGTTCATCGCACCGGTCGTCATCGCACCGAACCATCCAGGCCGTTGTAAAACACCTTGGCATGGGTCGCCATGTAAGGTTTTAGGACTTGCACGCTATGGCTTTTCAGAAATTCGTGAATCGGATCGTTGGGATTCTTCAGGTCGGCCAGTTGCCGCGCGCCCGTCGGACAAGCCTCGCAGCATGCCGTGGTCAATCCTTTTGTGATCCGGTGATAACACAGCGTGCATTTCTCGGCGGTATTGCTCTTCGGGTTGATGAAGCGGCAACCGTAGGGGCAGGCCTGCACGCAATACCGGCAGCCCAGGCAGTATTTCGGGTCCACCAGGACCACGCCATCCGGGCTGATGAAGGTTGCGCCCACCGGACAGACTTGCGTGCACGGGGAGTCGGCGCAGTGGTTGCACAGCTTGGGCACGAAGAAATTTTTCCCGCCTTCTTCTTTTTTTATCGCCGGGGGAAATCCCTCCTTGCCGCCATCGGGAGAATCTACATGGGGATTCTCAATGTCGTAATCCGACACGTGGTAGCGCTCGACCCAGGTGCGGAAGTATCCGTCCGGCACATCATTCTCCGCCTGGCAGGCGCGGACACAATTCCCGCAGCCAATGCATTTGGGCAGGTCGATCAGCATGCTCCACCAATGCTGGCTCATGGTGTAGTTGGGGGATAACTCTGGAGTTCCAGCCAGAACGTGCTTCCACGCGATAGCGGCTGCGGGTAACAGCAAAAGTAGACGGCGCCGGGAGATACTCATTTCGCGCCTCCGCCAGCCGGACTATGGACGGGACTATGGCCAGCCGGGCTATGGCCAGTCGGACTGCTGACAGCCGGACTGTCGATGGCCGGACTGTGCGGCTGATGGCAGGTATCGCAGGGAAGGCCGGAAGAATGGTCGGCGGAAGCGACCTGCGGGAAATTCTTCGGCTTGGCTGCGTTCGCCTCGTGACAGCGCACGCAGAGTATCGCCGTGTCGAGCTTCGGAGGCTGCACCGCGGACGGGTCGTCGGCATGCTTGGCCTGGGGGCCATGGCAGGCCTCGCAATTGACGTGGGCATGCTTGCCGTCTTTTTTCTTGTCGAGCACGTCGGCATGGCAGGTCTCGCAAGTCTGATGGCCTGCGAAGCGCACGGGCCGCGCGGCGATTTCGGCCATGGCGTTCCCGCGGTAGTGCCCGTATTGTCCAAAGCTTTTTGGGACCAGGAAGCTGCGCATGACCAGGAACAGCAGGGTGCCCAGGGCAAAAACTGCGGCCAATCGGAAAAGGTGTCCGGAATCTTTGAAAGCCTGCATGCTGGTGCTTGCGCTCGCTCGTTTGCGCCGGAGATTCACCCGCAGCCCTCCGGCTGAATACCACCCATAACGAATACAGGAGACGGTGGACAAACCGCTGTGTTCCGGGTCACGTTCCGAGCGTGCCGAAAATCACAAATGGCAGTGACCGCGGCGAGCCGGCTTTCGGGCAACCCGCGTGCGACTGCTGCGTTAATGCGCCGCCCTAATGCGAAGCCGCCGTGGCCGCGATCAACTTCTGAATCGGGGGCGCCACCATCACCAGCAGGTTCGCCCTGGGTTTCATCGACCGCTCCACCACCGCCAATTGCCCGGCACGCCATGTGTCCGGCAGGGGCTGATTCTTGCCGATGCGGTCGAGCGCCTGCAGTCCAGCCGCGGCGAGCGCCGCCAGATCCTCGGACAATGGCTTGTCTTCCTCCAGGAGAAAAGAGCGGTCCAGAACCGGTTGGAGGTTCGCGGCGTTGTCACGCCACTTGACCAGCGACGCCCGGATCTGCGCCTCGGCGGCCGAATCCTTGTAGCCGCTCTGGAGGTAGGTGTCGACCAGTTCCGCGAATTGCCGCGCCACCGTGCTCTCGGGTCGAGCCGCATCCGCCAGCCGGTTCAGCGGCGTCGACTTCACTGGAGGTTGCGGAAAGACTTCCGTCCGCGTGTAGTCTTTCGTAGGTTCCACCACATCGGCCAAGACGCGCAGAGCGGCAATATCGTGACTGCCCGCAAGACGGTGGAGCATCAACCCGTAGTTCGACTCATATTTCGAAACACCGTTCAACCCCAACCAGCCGAGACGCCAGCTGACTTCCTCCAGTCGGCGGTACATGGATGGGTTGTCGCGGGTTTCCTGCGGCGACCAGAAGCGCTCGGCAATCGCCGCCAGGCGCGGCCAGATTCGCGAGTCGATGGTTTCCGGAGTGACGAACTCCGACCACATGCAAGCCTCGCCACCCAGTATGCGCTTCTGTTCCTCGGCGGAGAGCGCCGCCGCCGCACCCGGCTTTGTTGTTGTCATGGTCGTCGTCATTGTCATTGGATCCACGGCATAATGCCGGGCCGCTGGCCACATCAGGTCGAGGTAGTAGCCATAGGAGAGCAGGCCGCGATGACCTTGTTTCGCGGCCTCGGCCAGGGAATCCTGCCCACGCCATGACTCCACCACCACGGTTTTCGGCAAGTCGGGATGCAACACCTCATCCCAACCCATCATGATCTTCCCGTGTTTATGCACGATCTTTTGCAGCCGTTGATTGAAGTAGGCTTGTAAATCGCGGTTGTTCTTCATGCCGTGAGCCCGAATGAACTCCTGGATTTTCGGATTTGAGTCCCATGGCTTGTTGTTCACTTCGTCGCCGCCGATGTGAAAGTAAGCGTCGGGGAACAGAGCAGCCATTTCCCCGATGAACTTATCGAGAAACTTATAAGTCCCGTCCCGCGTGGGATCCATGACGGTATCGGCGTTCGCGATCCTGCCGGCCTGGTAAGAGCCGGGCACACTGGCAAGTTCCGGATAACCGGCCATCCAGGAGCGGCTGTGCCCGGGCATGTCGAATTCTGGAACCACGCGGATGCCGCGATCGCGCGCATAGGCCAGGAAGTCGCGGATTTCCGTCTGCGTGTAGTACTGCCCCTCCGAGCCCAACTCGTGCAGCTTGGGAAAGCGCTTGCTCTCGACGCGGAAGCCCTCATCGTCGGATAGATGCCAGTGCAAGACGTTCATCTTCACCGCCGCCATTCCGTCGACATTCCGCTTGAGCACTTCGATCGGGATGAAATGGCGGCTGACGTCGATCAGCAGGCCACGCCAGGCAAAGCGAGGCTGGTCCTGGATGGTAATCGCCGGCACCGCAAACCCCGCCGGAGTCGGCTCGATCAGTTGCAGGAATGTTTGCAATCCGTGCAGCGCGCCCAGAGCATTCGGCGCGGTTAAGGTCGCGCGCGATGGAGTGACTTCGAGCGTATAGGATTCATCCTCGCCAAGTTCCTGAACCTTCCGGCCGGCGTTTTCGGCGCGGATCACCAGGGTCGCGTTGGAGGCCGCTTTGGAGGCAATGTCGGGCTGCCCGTTCAACGTCATGCCAGTCTGCCGGCTGACCTGATCGAGGAATCTGGCGATGCCGCGGTC
>JBGPFV010000256.1:0-4519 GCA_041483535.1 Terriglobia bacterium
CTTGTCCAATGCCTGACGACTTCCCACTCCAGTCCCAGACCGGGGCCCCCGGCGGGCCCGATGTTGGCCCGCTGGGGTGGCAGACGCCCGACGCGCTCATGCTCTTCGGCTTCTGGTACCGTGCGCTGCCAGCCAATCAACTCCGCCGCGGAGAGCTGGCCAAGACCATGTTGCTCGAACAGCCCCTGCTGATCGGACGCGACCAACACGGCCAGCCCTTTGCCCTGCGCGACGCCTGCCCGCATCGCGGTATGCCGCTTTCCTGCGGACAATTCGACGGCCAACAAATCGAATGCTCGTACCACGGCTGGAGATTCGACGCCCACTCCGGCCAGTGCCAACTAATCCCGTCGCTCGTCCCCGATCAAACTCTGAAGATCGACCGCATCTACGCGGGAAGTTATCCCTGCGAAGAACGCGACGATTTTGTCTGGGTGTTCATTCCCGACCCGGGCCCCGATGGAGCCGGATTCTCGAAGCCCGCGCCCGCTCCGACGCCCGCGCCCGAGATTCCGAAATTCAGCGGGCGCTACAAATTTGCCTACCTCACCGCCGACCTGCCCTGCTCCGTCGACCACGGCATCATCGGATTGATGGATCCCGCGCACGGCCCCTTCGTCCACCAGGCGTGGTGGTGGCGCACGCAAAAATCGATTCACGAGAAGCGGAAGAACTTCGAACCCATTCCCTACGGATTTCGCATGAGCGCGCACACGCCCAGTTCGAACAGCGCTCCCTACAAACTGCTGCGCCTTTATGCCGACGCCGATTCGATCACCACGACCATCGATTTCGTGCTGCCCAACCTGCGCTCGGAAATCATTCGCGCCGGCAAATACTGGTTCTCCAGCCTGACCACCGTCACCCCCATCACGCGCAACCAGTGCCGCATCGACGTAGTCGCCGCCTGGAACCTGTTCCGCTGGATTCCTTTCGGCCCCCAGTTGCTGAAATTCGTCTTCGCAAAATTTGTGGAGCAGGATCGCCGCACCATGGAACTCCAGTCCGAGGGCCTGAAACACAACCCACACCTCATGCTGATTGACGACGCCGACCGTCCCGCAAAATGGTATTTCGGCTTGAAGAACGCCATGCTGGAAATGAAGAAGAGCGGCGGCGAGTTTCGGCATCCGATGGCGGGGCCGGTGACGCTAAGGTGGAGAAGCTGAGAAAGGCAGGTGCCAGGCCTTAGGTCTTAGGTCTCAGGAAAGACTGTATGAATCGAGAACACCGGTGAATCACGACAAAGAAATTTTCCTGAGACCTGAGACCTAACACCTGAGACCTATTCTTCCACCAGCCAGTCCATCGCCTCTTCCGGCGTCTTGAAGGTTGCAATCTCGCGCTGGGAAAAATTCTGGAAGTTTTCCATGAAGGCGTGCGGGACGCTCTCCGCCCCCACCCACGCCGTTTTTTTCACAAACGGACGGTCGAGGGTCAGCACTTCCTTAATCTTGGTGGCAACCGCGTGATCCACTTCGCAGCCGGTGAAGTCCGCGAGCGTCACCAGCGACTCGTGCTCGTGCCCATGCCGCGCCACCGTGATCCGCCCATACTCCAGCAGAAGTTGCATCTCGGGGGCCTTGGCGTGCGAAAAGTCCAGCAGCAGAATCTGCTTGCCGTGGTGCTCGACGAAATGGATACGATCATCCATTGTGGTATCGAATGGTACTCCCCTGTGTTCCCTGTGGTGAACAAAATCCTAACCACCGGGGACGCAGAGGAGCACAGAAGAAATCTACTTTAACAGCGACTCCACGACACTGTAGGCCTCACTAAGCGCCGAGTCCAGCGCAGCGGCATCTTTGCCGCCCGCTTCGGCCAGGTCGGGACGCCCGCCACCTTTGCCGCCAACTTTCCGCGCCACGGGGCCAATAACTTTTCCCGCCTGAATGCGGCTGGTGAGGTCTTTGGTTACGCCGACGATCAGCGAGACGTTGCCATTCGAGGCGGACCCCAGCACGACAACAGCCGAGCCGAGCTTGTCGCGCAGTTGATCAACGAGCGTCCGCATCTGGGCGCGTTCCAGATTGTCCACGCGGTGGGTGAGGACCTTGACCCCGCGAATCTCTCTAACTTTTTCGCCGATGTTGGCCGTGCTCGACGATGCCGACTTCATCCGCGCCTGATCAAGTTCGCGCGTCAGCCGCTTGATTTCGGCGTCTTTCTTTTCGAGCTCCAGCTTCAGCGCCTCGGCCGGAGAAGCCGACATCTCTCCAGCAGCGGGTGCCCCATCCTTTGAAGTGGGTGCCCCATCCTTTCGCGTTTTTTGCGAAAGGGTGGGCCCGACGAGGCTAGCGACCACGGTTTCCAGTTCGTGATCCTTGCGGAAGTGGCGCAGCGAGCCTTCGCCGGTCACCGCCTCGATGCGCCGCACGCCCGACGACACGCTTCCCTCTTTCAGAATCTTGATCAGCCCGATCTCGCCGGTAGCGCCGGTGTGCGTGCCCCCGCAGAGTTCGGTGGAAAAATCGCCGATCTTGATCACGCGCACCTTGTCGGCGTACTTTTCGCCGAACAGCGCCATGGCGTGATACTCGTTGACCGCCACGTCAATCGGAACGTTCTCGATGATCTCGACCCGTTCGTTGCGCAGAACTTCTTTGTTGATGATGTCTTCAATGTCCTGCAATTCTTCGTCGGCGACACCGGTGAAGTGCGAAAAATCAAAGCGCAGATGGTTAGGAGCAACCAGCGATCCCGCCTGCTTGACATGCTTGCCCAGAACTTCGCGCAGTCCGGCCTGAAGCAGGTGCGTAGCCGTGTGATTGCGCATAGTGGCCTCGCGAATCGCGGTATCGACAACGGCATCCACTTTCTGGCCAACGCGGAGGGTGCCCCACCCTTCCGCGTTTTTTGCGGAGGGTGGGGATTTCACATTGACCTGATGCGCCCGCACGCCCTGTACCGGGTAGTAGCATCCGGTCACTTCGGCGACGACGGTATTGTGATCGTCGGAGTAAAGCCATCCGCGATCGCCAACCTGCCCGCCGGACTCGGCGTAGAAGGGAGTGTGATCGAGAATGATCTCGCCGGAATCGCCGGGCTTGAGGTCTTGTGTACCCTGGCCATCCTTGCCGATGATGGCGATCACTTCGCAGTTGTCAGAGCGCGTCTGGCGGTAGCCTTCGAAGTCGGATTTCGGGAGCTGCTGGTAGGCGGGATTGGCCGTCTGCTTCGCCGCGCCTTTCCAGGAGGCGCGGGCGCGTGCACTTTCTGCCGCTAAGGCTTCTTCAAACTCCTTCGCCTCGAAAACGATTCCGACGTCTCGGCAGTAATCTTCTATGAAATCCCTCGGCAATCCAAAGGTTTGAAAAACATCAAAAGCTTGTATGCCAGAAAGCTTCTTCGGAAGTTGTTTTGCACTTTCCCAATCTCTTCGAAATCTATCTGAACGATCCCCGCCGAAATATCTTTCGACCTCTCGATACAAAAGTTCCTCATTGCCAGCCTTATACGCTCTCTTTAGAAACTCATTTGTCTTGCCATACAATTCAGGTTTTTCTCGCTCTAGCTCATCCAAGAGTTGCGCCATCATGTTGCGCGTTGGCTGATCCGCCGCGTATCCCAAATTGGAGATTCCAAAATTCACTGTGTGCGCGAACCGCACCTCCTCTGCTAGCACCGCCTTCGACACGCCATCCACCGATTCCTTCAGTTCCGGATACGCGTCTTGCATCAGGGCGCGCACGGCAAAGACCATGTGGTGGAGGAAAGGCTTCGTTTGCCCGAGCAAGCGTCCGTGCGTGATTGCACGACGGATGATCTTACGCAGCACGTAGCCCCGTCCTTCGTTCGAAGGAGTCACGCCATCGGAGATAAGAAAGGTTGTCGCACGTGCGTGATCCGCGATAACGCGGAGCGAGGCCGCGGATTTCGTATGCGACTCTTTTTCAACTTCCTTTTTTAGTGAGACCTCGGTCAGTTCCGCCGCGCGCTTGATCAGCGGCGTGAACAAATCCGTCTCATAGTTCGAAATCACGCCCTGCAGTACCGACGCCAACCGTTCCAACCCCGCCCCGGTGTCAATCGACGGCTTCGGCAGTGGATTCAGCTTGCCGCTGGCATCGCGGTCGAACTGCATGAACACCAGGTTCCAGAGTTCGACGTAGCGTCCGCAATCACAGCCAAACTCGCAGCCTGTATGACCCTGATCGCTGGCGGCCACCCCCATGTCGTAGTGAATCTCGCTGCAGGGGCCGCAGGGACCGGTGTCTCCCATCTGCCAGAAATTATCTTTCGTGCCGAATTCGTAGATGCGATCTTTGGGCACACCTTGACCAAGCCACAGGTCGTAGGCTTCGGCATCGCGCGGAACTCCGTTTTCGCCGTTGAAGATCGTGACGTAGAGCTTCGCCTTGTCAATTCCGAACCACTTCGGCGAAGTGATCAGCTCCCACGCATAGGCAATCGCGTCTTTCTTGAAGTAGTCGCCAAACGAAAAGTTTCCCAGCATCTCAAAAAACGTGTGGTGACGATTGGTGAAGCCGACGTTTTCAAGATCGTTGTGCTTGCCGCC
>JBGPFV010000257.1:0-4514 GCA_041483535.1 Terriglobia bacterium
GCCGATTTGCGGAAAATAAAACATAGGGTCGTATCCGAAGCCGTTTCTTCCCCGGGGCGCTTCTAGCAGGACGCCTTCAGCAGTGCCGCGGAATGTGTGCAGCGTCTGGCCGTCCCGGGCCACAGCAAGTACGCAGACGAAGCGCGCGGTGCGCTTTGGTTCTGGAACCCCTTTGAGTTCGCGCAACACTCTCGCGTTATTGGCTTCGTCCTCCGTGTTGCACTCTGCCCTGTGCGGCTCCCCAGACGCGTAGCGCGCGGAGTGCACTCCGGGCGCCCCACCCAGCGCGTCAATCTCCAGGCCCGAGTCGTCGGCTAGAACCAGTTCGCCAGGTACCGCCAGACTGTAGGCTTCTGCTTTCTTGCGCGCGTTCTCCTCGAAAGTAATCCCGTCTTCGACAACCTGAGGCAGAGATGAGAAGTGCGGGATGCTTGCGATCGTAATCCCGTAGGGCGCAGCGGCTCCGGCAAAATCGCGGAGTTTGTCGGCATTCGAGGTTGCCACCAGGACGCGACGTTGCATCGTGCTTCTTTTCGAGGGCCTTTCTTTGTGGCCTCTGGGCGCTGAAGTCATCGCCTCTTTTTTTACCACAGGGGCACGCGGGAACACAGCGCATTACGCCTGCCGACCGAGCATGGGTTTTGGCCGCGTTTTGATCCATGCAACAACCAGCGCGGCCAGGCTGATCAGCGAGACGACGTTTCCGGCGGAACGATCGATCGTCCGGCGGAAGTAAATGTCTACATCGCTGTCTCCGGCGTCAATAGGAACGACTAACAGACCGGTGACATGGGTGGTCCGCGTTTTGGCGGGTTTACCGTTTACGACGGCCTCCCACGCCGGGTAGTTGAAAACGCGCACGGTTAGATTTTGCGGCGCCGCAGCGTGCACCGTAAAGTGTTTCTCGGTTTGCCCCCACTGCAACCTGCGACTCGGAACCGGCGCTCCCGTGTCGTCGCTGACCAGGGGCAGACTCTTGTTCAACTCGTAGGCGTCGGCTCCGGCGGGCACGTATTCGTCGGTGCCCTCGTAGCCGGTGCCGTCGGCCAGGGCGTCGCTCATCTTGCGGATATCGCTGGCTCTGTCCCACCAAGGCGGCTGGATACGATACCCAGCGCCGATAACCGCGGCCAGCAGAACGCCCGACGCCAGCCAGCGCCAGCGCCAGCGTCTGGCGGCCATGGTCAGAAGCATGGCCAATGCGGCGTTCATGCAGAGCAGCCAGCGGAAGGGAAGTTGCACGAAGCGGAATTTGGGCAGGTACTGCCAGAGCGGATTGCTCACCGAAAACATCAGGACTCCGCTCGCGGCACCCCAGGCGGAAAGTAGCATCCACGAGTTGTGGCCGGCGCCTGTCTCCGCCCGTTTCGTCCACCCACCGCGGGATCCCCAGATCGCGAGAGCGAGGATGCCGATTTCGGCGAGCGCCACGGTCGAAACCAAGAGATTGAAACGGTTGTGATCGGGATCGGCGATGATGGTGAACAGAAAATTGTCCTGCGGGCGGACCCCCGGCGACAGCACCTCGCTGATATTCACCCAGCGCATTTCGTAAACGGCGGGAATCAAATAGAACGACGCCAAGCCGGCGCCGAGCGCGATGGCTAGCGCCGTCCGCAACAGCGGATGCCAGGATCGCTGCCGCGCTGCCAGAACCACCGCCAGCCCAGCCCCCGAGTAGTGAATCATCACGGCCGCGGGTCCGTTCGTCAGCCAGGCCGCAGCCAGGGTGAGCGTCAACCACAGCGCCGGGCGAAAGCCAGAATCTGATTCTGGAGAAAAGATCCGCAATAGACAAAGCAGTAGCAGCGGCAGCAGGGCCCCAGCCAGCAGTTCGGCGTAGGCGCTTCGCCAGTAGACGATCAACAAGTGGTAGGGATTCAGCGCGTAGAACGCGGCCGCAAATAGCGCGTCCGGGGCGGGGAGCCACTCGCGGGCCAGCCGGTACATGGACGCTCCGGCGAGCGCGAGCACAACCCAGCAATACGCGCCCGGCACCATCTTCCAGGGCAGAGCAGCCCCGAGCGCGGCGCCCAGAGTCCAGGAAGCGGGCGGATAAAACAGGAAGCGCGCCTCGCCGTAGCCCCAGTACGCGAGCGCCGCCCAGCGCGGATAGACGATGCCGTGTTCCCATTGGCCCAGGACTTCCATCCACGAAAACATGTGGAACTCGAAATCGTGCCCGGACGGATTGCCCCACCAGAAAAATGGCGTGAGGGCCAGCAGGCAAACGCCAGCCAGCAGCAACGCACGCGAGATCGGGGTTCTGAGCAATCTGAGCTTTACCTTATGTTGTGTAGAGACGCGGCTTGCCGCGTCTCCTGCGTCCACGGAGACGGGGCAAGCCCCGTCTCTACGCGCAGAGCAATTCTATTGCATCGGAAAATTCTCGGAAAATTAACCGAAACGAAATTATTCAGCAGGGAGAGTGGCGAGGTAGTCTGCCATCAACGAGGTGGAACCGGCGACCGGGGACTGGGCCGGCGCCAAAGACAGGTCGCCGATCTGGTTTCCGGTTTCTTGCCAGGATCATCCTGCGATTGAGCGGACGCTGATGGGCTGGGGTCTAATGATTGCTTTTACGGGTTAAACGTTGGCCGGAGTTCGCTGGCGCTGCAGTTCCCCGAGAAACGCCTCTTCCTCGAGCGCAGGGCCAGTCCGCAACAATTCCAGCAGGGGATCGTCCGCGTCGGTTTCGGCGTTGGCCGTCCGGCTGAGATCGACCGCGTTGGCGACCAGAGAACGCGGAGAAATTTCCAGTTGCGGCGTAGCGCCGGGCTGGCCGGTAAGGAATTCGATGAAATCGCCGACGCTCTTACGCTGCTCTTCGGTGCGAGCGGGAAATTCAATGCCCATGCCATGTCCCGGATGCATAACCCGCACCAACCCTTCGGCGTGAATCTCCATCCCGGCGGCACGCAGGCACAGATCCACGGCGGAGGACTGCGGGAAGGGAGATTCGGTCTGCACATAGCACCCGCCCAGACTGAGGTCGGTCAGTTTACATTGGGTGACCGCGTCGGGTTCTTCAGGCAAAGCATCCTGCGAACGGTCCGAAAGCCACTGGCAGAGCTCGTCGCGCATCTTGGCGTCCATGTCGAGAAAGCGCATGCCGGTTTGACCGTTGGCGATACTCCAGGCAACTTCCGCGTCCCCTTCAATGCCCGCGCCGTCGGGAAGCTGAAAGGAGATGCGAACCATGGTCCCAGAGGGAAGCGGCTTGGCCGCCAGCACATCCACGCCGCCCGTGCTCAGGTCGAGCAGGATGCCTTCGACCGTATTGTTGTCGTCGACATGAATCGAAGCCGCCGCCTGCACGGCGACTCGCAACGATTGCCGCCTTTCGCGCTTTAGCAGCGCTGTGGCGGCGCGCAAGGTGGTTTGAGCCTGTTCGGGACTGACCGGCTTGGTGAGGATGAAATGAGTTCCCGCGCCCAGGATCGAGCGGATCTGCGAGGCATCGTGGAGCAAGGCTACGGTGACCGGCGGCTTACGGTCTGGGCCGACCAGGCGGCGGCAACCTTCCAGCAGCAGAGAGGCCGCTTCGGGATCGTCGAAATCGACGATGACCTGATCGAACCGCTCCTCCGCCAGTCGCGCCACGGCGACATCGGCCGCGTTCGACCGGGCAACCGCCACGCCGAACTGCGACAGAACCTGAATCAGCGTTTCCGCCGTCGGGTCGTCTTTTGTGACCAGCAATGCCTGCAATATCATGCGACCGAGCCTCCCGCCTCGCGCTTTGCCTGTACGGTCGGGCGTCTAGGGCCAGCGCGGAGTTGCGCTACGCCCTGGTTTGGACGCGGCCGGCGAGGATTGAGCGCTGGCCTTGGCCGCCATCGCGTTAGAGTTTTCCTCGTCCACTTCCGCCAGCACCGCACTATCGTCTTCGCTGTCATTTTCGGCAAGCAAGGGCGCGACTTCGCGCAGTTTTTCGGCAGCCTGCTGCAACATTTCGATCTGCTTTCCCAACTGCGTGTACTGCGCCTGCTTGCGGCGCAAAACCTCATGGATATCCTTCATACAACCCCCTGCGCCTGACTGTAGGTTTGGACCCAGGTAAGGTCAACGCTAAAGGCATCGCGGGCCGTTACGGCAGTAACCGAAGAAGAGGGGGCGCCGACTGCAAAGCGCGTGCTCGATCCGGGCTCAGGACACGAAGCGCTGGAAGCCATCTCGAGAAGGGGGAAGCGCTTCCTGCGACGGTCATCCGGGCGATCCAGTAGCTCTTAGCTCAAAATCAAAAGCCCCGCCTTGCGGCGGGGCCATGAGTTGAGTGTTCTGGGCGAAACAGCAAACTTAGCTTATGCCCCGATCAGCTTGCGTCGGAACATTCCAGCGAGGCCCACAAGTCCGGTCCCCAGCAGGCCCAAAGTTCCGGGCTCCGGCACGGTGAGGCTTGTGTCGCCCCCCATCATGTGCCCTCTACCGATCAGGAGTTGGCCATTCGACAAGATGGAAATGTCTTGGATAGTCGTTCCAGTCGCGCTACGACCGTCAAACAACTTACCCGC
>JBGPFV010000258.1:0-4473 GCA_041483535.1 Terriglobia bacterium
AAGCTACTTAGTTGTTGATCCACGTTTTACCCGCGCTGCATTGCCATCCCGCCGCATAAGCTCCACAGTACCCGCAGATACGGAGGCACTATGGCCGCCTCATTTGCGGATTTTGCGGAACAGATCAACCCCAAGACTTTGGCGGAGGCCCGCCGCGCCAACTTCCGGCAGGCAACCCGCGTCCACGGCAGTTTCCTGGCTGCGGCCGAGAAACGCGGCCTCGTCTGGATGGCGGAGCGCATGCCCGCGTGGGTCAATTCCGACCACCTGACTGTTCTCGGCTTTGCCGCCCAAATCGCTACTGGCGTTTGCTACGCCCTCGCCGTTCATAACCGCCGCATGCTGCTTGCCGCCATCGTTTGTCTCGCGGTGAACTGGTTCGGCGACAGCCTCGACGGAACTTTAGCGCGTGTTCGCCAGCGGCAGCGCCCGCGTTACGGCTTCTATGTCGACCACATCATCGATTCCATCGGCGCGGTGGCGATGATGGGCGGGCTGGCTTTGTCTGGGTACATGCATCCGGTGATTGCGATTGGGTTGCTGATTGCGTTTCTGCTGCTTTCCATCCAGTCGTATCTGGCGACCTATGCGCTCGGCGAATTTCATCTTTCGTTGTGGCACTTCGGCCCGACCGAGTTGCGCGTTCTGCTGGTGGCGGGCAACCTGGCAGCGCTCCGTTGGGCGTGGGTGATTCACGGGCGCTACCGGCTGTTTGATATTGGCGGCGCCATTGGATTGGCCGTGATGCTGCTGATGCTGGTTGTGATCAGCCTGAAAAATACGGTTCGGCTTTATCGGGAAGAGAGGATTTCATGAGTCGCTCGTGTAGGGACGGGCACCCTCGCCCGTCCAGGCAGAACTTTTTCCGTTGGATGAAGTTTAACGCCGTCGGTGGCATCGGAATCGTTGTGCAGTTGACGGCGCTGGCCCTTCTTCGTTCTTTGCTGAAACTGGATTATCTGCTGGCCACGGGGCTGGCAGTGGAGATCGCGGTGATCCACAACTTCTTATGGCACGAGCGCTTCACCTGGGCGGACCGGCCGCCTACGCGGCTGCTTCAGTCGCTGGTCAGGCTGGCCAAGTTCAACGCCAGCAATGGAGCGGTTTCCATCGTCGGGAACCTCGTGCTGATGCGCCTGCTGGTTGGCGAACTGGAGTTCAACTATGTTGTGTCGAATCTGGTTGCGATCGTCGTTTGTTCGCTGTTGAATTTTCTGCTCAGTGATCGATTTGTGTTCGACGCTTCCGCGGCCTGTTAAATTGAATTATGCCTGCTGCCAAAACCGCACTTCTCGTCATCGATGTTCAGCGCGGCATTCTGGAAATCCCCAATCTTGCCCGCAAGAACGAAGTTGACCAGGCTCTCGACGAAACGGTCGGACGCATCGCGGGACTCATCGAGAGGGCCCGGGCCGCCTCCGTGCCCGTGATCTGCATCCAGCACGATGGGAGTCCCGGTCACCGGCTGGAGCCTGGAACTTCAGGATGGCCGCTTCGGCCTGAAATTGCACCCCAGCCCGGCGACCCGGTGATTCACAAACGTGCTTGCGACGCGTTCTTCGAGACACCTCTCGATGCCGCGCTCGCGGCCGCTGGCATTCAACAGCTTGTGATCTGCGGATGCATGACCCAGTACTGCGTCGACACGACCGTGCGCCGCGCGGTTGGCCTTGGTTATGATGTCGTCCTGGCTGCCGACGGTCACATGACGGCGGACACAGACGCGCTCCGTTTTGAGCAGGTCATTGCGCACCACAACGCGCTGTTGGACGGGTTTGAAGCCGGGGAACACGAAGTCCGCGTCCGCCCATCGGCTGAGATTCGTCTAATTTAGCCGCTCTTTTTGGGGGTTACGCCGCGAGCGAACCCGCGATATAATGTCTGTAGCTGCCATGCGCTCGAACCGCTACATTCCGCTTCTCCAGACGTGCTGGATCGAGGGACGCGCTTGTCCCCGCCGGTATCTGTCTGTTCTGCCGTCGCATGTGCGCGCCAATCTCTTTGGCAGCGACTAATTACTCTTCCCTCTTTATTGCTTCGCTAAATTGCTCTTAGCCTTTGGCTCTTAGCTTTTAGTCGAAGCCGCCTATCTCCGTGGACACTGCTCGAATCGTCCGAAAAGCCACGGAGAACCGAGAACTGAGAACCGAGAACTGAGAACCGAGAACTAGCAACTGAACTGGAGGACTCCATGACCACCAAGACTTTGATTGCCGGCCCCAAGCTCAAGACCGCGATTCCGGGCCCGAATGCCAAGCGCATTCTCGCGGGCGATGAGCAATACATTTCGCCTTCCTACACGCGTTCCTATCCGATGGTTGCCAAGCGTGGTCGCGGTGTTGTGGTCGAAGATGTGGATGGCAATGAGTTCCTCGATTTTTCCGCCGGCATTGCCGTGGTTTCGACTGGCCACTGCCATCCGGAAGTGGTTGCCGCGATTCGGAAGCAGGCGGGCGAACTGATCCACATGTCGGGCACCGACTTCTACTACGAGGGCATGGTGACGCTGGCGGAGCGGCTCTCGAAGATCGCGCCCATGCAGGGGCCGCACAAGATTTATTACGGTAACTCCGGAGCCGAGGCCATCGAGTGCGCTTTGAAGCTGGCGCGCTATCACACCAAGCGGCAGCAGGTGATCGCCTTCCTCGGCGCTTTCCACGGACGGACCATGGGCGCGCTCTCACTGACGGCCTCGAAGCCGCAGCAGAAGCGCCGCTTCTCGCCGATGGTGCCCGGGGTTACGCACGTGCGCTATCCCGATGTGTATCGGGGATGCGTGGGCGGTCCGCAGGATGCCGATCAATTCGCGCTCGGCTGTGCACGCTACATCGAAGACAAACTGTTTAAGACCGTCCTCGCGCCCGAAGAAGTTGCGGCCATTTTTGTCGAGCCGATCCAGGGCGAAGGTGGATACGTTGTCGCTCCGACAATCTTCATGCAGGAACTGCGCCGCATCTGCGACAAATACGGCATCCTGCTGGTGGTGGACGAAGTCCAGAGTGGCATCGGCCGCACGGGCAAATGGTTTGCCGTCGAACACAGCGGTGTACAACCCGACATCGTCTGCATGGCGAAGGGCATCGCCTCAGGGATGCCGCTGGGCGTGACCATGAGCAAGGCCGACATCATGGACTGGGTGCCCGGTTCGCACGCGTCGACTTTCGGCGGCAATCCTGTTTGTATCGCCGCCGCGCTGGCTACGCTCGATGTGATCGAGAAGGAAGGCTTGCTGCGGAATGCGCGGGAAGTCGGCGACCACATGCGGAAGCGCATGACGGGCTGGCCGAAGAAGCACAGGATTGTCGGCGACGTCCGCGGGCGCGGCCTGATGATCGGCGTCGACATCGTCAAAGACCAGGCCACTCGCGAGTACGGAGCCAGCGAGCGCGATCGCGTCGTGGAAGCGGCGTTCGAGCGCGGCGTTCTGTTTCTAGGTTGCGGTCCAAGCACGGTTCGCATCGCGCCGCCGCTCATCGTCACCAAGGACGAAGCCGACGTTGCCATGGATGCGCTGGAAGAGTCGATCGCCGTTGTCGAAAAGAACGCGTAATCGCTAATATACGGTGGAGCGACGGGCGTCTCGCCCGTCCCGCCGGGCGGGGACGCCCGGCCCTCCACCGACAAGGACTGCAGGGAACAGCGTGGCTCGATTGGCTCGGCTCGCGGAATCCGATGCGGCAGCGCTGGGGCGGAAGGTTCAGAACGTGGGTTCGCCACAGTCTCCGCGTGAATCCACCGTGCACGCAACGCCGTGGCAACTTGTGGCGCATAACAGTTATCACGCCGGCCAGATTGCCTTGCTCCGCCGCCAGTCTGGCGCTTGGCCTCCTGAACGTGGCGGCGATACGTGGTGAGCCGAACCGGGTAGAACCACGGTTCCGAACGCAGCCACTCTACATCCAAAGAAATTCACAAACGGATTCTTACTGAAAGGAGGCCTTTCGATGCCGCGCTTCACGTCTCGCACTCTTTTTGCCCTGGCGTTCACCCTGGTTATCTGGGCCTCCGCCTTTGCCGGCATTCGCGCCGGCCTGCGTGCTTACTCGCCCGCGAATCTCGCCGTCTTGCGTTTTCTGGTCGCGTCTTCCGTGCTCGCCATTTACGCGGGGATCGCGCACTTTCGCCGTCCGGAGTTGCGCGATATTCCCGGACTGGCTCTGACCGGCGTCATCGGGATCACCTTTTACAACCTGGCCCTGAATTACGGAGAGACCCGCGTGACCGCGGGCGCTGCCAGTCTTTTGATTGCCTCCGTGCCCATCTGGACCGCGCTGGCAGCTCGATTCTGGCTGCACGAAAAACTGACTGCCATCGGATGGTGTGGAGTGTTCGTCAGCTTCGCCGGAGTCGCGCTGATCGCCAGCGGAGAAGGCGAAGGCATCCGCCTCTCCCCGCAAGCGTTGATCATTCTTGCGGCGGCGGTTACGTCCGCGCTCTACATGATTCTGCAGAAGCACTATCTGGGCCGGTACA
>JBGPFV010000259.1:0-4471 GCA_041483535.1 Terriglobia bacterium
GGACGCAAACGGAACTTTTGTTGTGTCCGACATGCCGGGACTGTTCTATTTTCCTGAACGTCGTGCTGCCCGGCTGGAATCCGGTACTGGCGTTTGGAAACTTGTTTCACGCGAAGGCAAGCAACAGGTACAGCTGGACTTTCACGCAATTGCCGATTGGAAAGAAAGCGACCTCCCCTATGGCACGCAGCTTAACGTCTCAAGAGGGTGGTCAACAGTGAGCCTGTTCTACTTTCTCGGCGATGCGGACGAGGGGCGAAGAATCGACTTTGAAAGGAAGTAATCGAGTCGGGAATCCTGGATAGATTTAGCGAAGCCCGCCGCGACGCCATAGCAGCACGAATTGTTTCCGGATTTTCTCTGCGCGTACTCCGCGTTTAAGGTTTCACTATGAATCTCCTGATCCTCGGCCGTGGTAAAACCGGATCACTGGTAGCAGAGGTCGCACGCCAGCGCCGCCATCATGTCAGAGTTCTCTCCGCCGCTGAAAACGCCGGCGGCAGCGCACTCACGCCCGATGCGCTCGCCGCCATCGACGTGGTCATCGACTTCACCACACCCGCAGCGCTCGTCGCCAACGCCGAGGCCTGCATCCGCGCCAAGAAGAATCTCGTCGTCGGAACCACCGGCTGGTACGACCAACTGCCACGCCTGCGTGAGATGGTGCTCTCCGCCAAGACCGGCTTCCTCTACGGATCGAATTTCTCCATCGGCGTGAACCTGTTCTTTGAAATCGTCGCCACGGCCGGAGCTGCCCTCAAATACGACTACAATGGTCAGATTTTCGAGCGTCATCATGCGCAGAAAAAAGACGCTCCTTCGGGAACTGCGATCACCATTCAGAACATTGTGCGCGAATCCGGAGGCAAGGAAAAAGAAGTCGAAATCGTCTCCTTTCGCGAGGGGGATGCGGTCGGCATGCACGAGGTGGTCTTCAACTCCGCCGCCGATCGAATCTATTTGTGCCACGACGCGAAATCACGCCGAGGATTTGCCGAAGGCGCGGTTCGGGCGGCCGAGTGGCTGGCCGGAAAAACAGGCTTCTACGAGTTCCGCAACATCTGGCGCGAACTCTAGCGCGGGCTCCAGAATCACTATCGCCGCTCAGGTGCCGAGCTTCGCTCGGCTTGGACGGGGCAAAGCCCCGTCCCCACACGAGCAATACCTGCTCATGCAAGCGCGCGCGAGAAGAGTTATCCTTAGCCCATGCAACTGCGAGGCTGTGGTACCGCTCTGGTCACACCGTTCTCTCAGGACGGTGCTGTCGACGAAAACGCACTCCGCAATCTGGTCGCCTGGCAGGTCGAATCGGGCATCGACTTTCTGATTCCCTGCGGCACCACCGGAGAAACTCCCACGCTCACCCACGACGAGTGGCTGCGTGTCATCGACGTAACCATTGAAGTCGTCGCCGGACGTGTGCCCATCGTCGCCGGAGCGACCTCCAATTCCACGCAGGAGGCTGTGGCCAAAGCGAAAGAAGTGGCCGCGCGGCCAGGCGTCAACGCCATCCTCACCGCGTCACCCTACTACAACAAGCCGACGCAGGAAGGCCAGTACCGTCATTTCCGCGCCATCGCCGAAGCCGTCGATAAGCCCGTCATCGTCTATAACGTGCCCGGCCGCACCTCCGCCAACCTCGAACCCCCGACCCTGACCCGGTTGACCGAGGTCCCGAATATCGCGGGCGTGAAGGAAGCCAGCGGCAACATGACGCAGATCGCCGAGGTGCTGAACTTGGTGCCTGAAAGTTTTCTGGTGCTCTCCGGCGACGATGCCGTCACTTTGCCGGTGATCGCGCTTGGAGGCGTAGGCGTAATCTCGGTTGCGTCCAACGAAATTCCCCGCGAAATGGCGGAAATGACGCGCGCCGCTCTCGCCAACGATTGGCCTACAGCGCGCACGCTCCACCGCAAATATTTTCCACTGATGCAGGCCAACTTCATCGAGTCGAGTCCGCTGCCGGTGAAGGCTGTCCTGGCGATGATGGGCAAGATCGAAGAGATCTATCGCCTGCCCTTGCTTCCCATGCGCCGCGACACGCGCTCCAAGCTGCAGAAGATCGCAACCGACGCCGGATTGATTATCCGGGCTGCCGTTCCGCCCGCGGCGGCCGCCGAATTCTATGTTTACGAAAATTGGGCAGCCGGCCCGCACAAAGCGATTCTGCACCGCGCTTCGTGTGGACAATGCAGTTCCGGCAAAGGACGCCCCGCCGGCCACGATCCCAATCATTCCCGCTGGCACGGACCGTACACCAATCTCGCCGAGGCGCGCGAGGCAACCCATCAGATGCCCGGTGTCCTGATCCGCAGCGAATGCAAGTGCGTGGCGTAAGAGCAGCTCTTAGCATTTAGCCGTTAGCTTTCAGCTATGGTCCATTGGCTTTCTTGCATTTGACTTTGGGTGGCGCAGCGCCGGGGTCCCCAGCACGCCCGGTTTTGGCGTGATGGGGTGGAGGGCTTCAGCGCTGCGATTGCTGGCTTATTTCAGAACCGGCTTTAGCCGCCGGGGTTAGACGGCGCCGCAGAAAGTTTCACCACAGATCCCTACTTTTCTATGTCAGACTCGCTATCCACTCTGAAGGCGGCCATTGAACGCCTGTCGGCGTCCGAAAAGACGGTGGAAACGATCGGCAACCCCGCCGCAGCCCGGCGCACCTTTCTCGACTTCCGCG
This sequence comes from Terriglobia bacterium, assembly GCA_041483535.1. Lineage (GTDB taxonomy): Bacteria > Acidobacteriota > Terriglobia > Terriglobales > Acidobacteriaceae > Acidiflorens. The sequence continues at coordinate 2,678 of JBGPFV010000259.1, forward strand.
CCGCCCTCACGCGCGGCCAAGTTCGCGCTGCCGAGAAAATCGCCGGTCGCTGGATCACGAATCCCTGGGTCAAGCAAGGCATCCTGCTCGGCTTCCGTCTCGGCGAGTTAAAAGAAATGTCGGACGGCGACGTATTCTCCTTCGTCGATAAAGACACATTTCCCGCCCGCCGTCTAACTCTCGCCGATCGCGTTCGCCTGGTGCCCGGAGGCTCTTCCATCCGCGAAGGCGCCTACGTGGCGCCGTCGGTCATCTGCATGCCTCCCATGTTCATCAACGTCGGAGCTTATGTAGATGAAGGCTCGATGATCGACTCGCACGCCCTGGTCGGCTCGTGCGCGCAGGTCGGCAAGCGCGTGCACCTGAGCGCAGCATCGCAGATTGGAGGCGTGCTCGAGCCGATCAACGCCGCCCCGGTGGTCATCGAAGACGACGTGCTCATCGGCGGCAATTGCGGAGTCTACGAAGGCACGCTGGTCCGCGCCCGCGCGGTATTAGGAGCGGGAACGGTCTTGACCCGATCCACGCCGCTCTACGATCTGGTGCGCGGCGAAATCTACCGCGCGTCCGCCGAGCATCCACTCGAAGTCCCGGAAAATGCCGTCGTCGTCCCCGGCTCGCGCGCCGTGAAGAAAGGCAGAGGCAAGTCCGATGACTGGAACCTGTCGCTCTACACGCCCGTAATCGTGAAGTATCGCGACGAGAAGACCGAGCGCGGGATTGAGTTGGAGGAGTGGCTGCGTTAGAAACCGAACTGCCGCCGAGAGCCGAAAAACTCACCAGAGGGACCGCAGAGGGGATTGAGCCACCTTGAGCTCCTATTCATCACAATGTTTCTGTGGTGCCCGCCACAGATTCGCCGGTTCGATGTCCATAGGCTGGTCAAGGGGGTTGACATGGACATCGGAAGAGCTTTGGAAATTCTGGGAGCGTTAGCTGACGGCCTCGATCCGGCCACTGGAGAACCTACGGCAGAGGAGTCGGTGCTTCAGCAACCTGATACTGTCCGCGCCTTGCATCTCGCGCTAGCCGCTCTTCAAAAAGGACCAAGCAAACAACCGACCAGAACAGCGAACAGCTACAATGCGTGGTCGGGCGAGGAAGACGCCCAGCTATGCAAGGAATTCCTCGCTAGGGTTGACTTCGCTGAAATCGCAAACATTCATGGGCGCACACGAGGCGCAATTGTTTCGAGACTCGTGAGACTTGGAAGGATCAAACCAACGGAAAAGGATCGAGAAGCGGCTTAGCGTAGCGGTTCTTGCTGGTCCACTGACGCAGGCTTTAACCTATAGCCATGGAAGTAACTCTTTCGGCAAAGAACCAAATTGTGATCCCGCTAGAGGCTCGAAAGGCGTTGGGCTTGAAACCCGGTGACAAAGTTCTTGTCATCGTTGGAGGCGGGAGAGTCCTCCTTGTACGAAAGCCAAACTCCTATCATGCCGCCATTCGAGGGTTAGCCCGTGGCGCTTATCCCAAGACTTATCTTCAAAAAGAACGCCAGAGCTGGGATTAGAACCTGATCACGACGGCAACGCGGCTGACGGCGAGCCCGGAAGTCGCAATTGCTCCTCCGCAAACCTGCGCCGCGCTTCCAGATGCTTCGTGCGGAAATGTGCCCGTGCTCGCTCGCCCCAGGCCCGCACGAAATAGTAGTTCAGCGCGCCTCCGATGGCTGAGCTGACGACCGGAATCAGGCGTCCCGCCCACTTCTCCACCACCTCGGCGCCAGCCTTGACCGCGATCCGCTGAATCACCTTCGGCACGAAGCGGTTGATCACTTCCTTCTCCAAC
>JBGPFV010000260.1:0-4468 GCA_041483535.1 Terriglobia bacterium
ACCAGTTCCACCGCGCCGTGTTCGCCGGCTACGTCGAGAACCTGATCCACCGCGGGTAACAAAGACGTGTTGCCCTCGAGGGAGAATCGTTTGTTGCCCAGATAGCGCTGCTGCAGCGTCTGCTCAAACAGATCGGCGCGCACCAGCAGGTCGAGCGCGCGGTCATGATCGACGTCGACGGCGGCCGGTTCGGCTTCGATGCGATTCTGAATCCAGCGGCGCCGCTCCGGGTCGGCGATGTGCATGAACTCCACGCCTACGCTGCCGCAATAAATGCGCCGCGCTTCGCGCGCCCATTCGTTGTCGTTATCGTTATCAAACCGTAGGTCCGGATGCGGTTGTGGAGGCAGCAGGCCGAGCGGGTTCAGTTCGGCCTCCAGATATCCAAATTGCCGGAACAGCGCAAACACCCGTTCGCGCTCGTAGTTTTCAATGATGGTAGGAGCCGCGCCCCCGTTTGTATGCCGAGTCGAAGTCGCCATAGAAGGTCTATATAGAATAACGGATGCGCCGGGTTGGGTGGCCGATTCAGCCGGAACCAACGCGGTAGTGTGGTGGCGGGGCATAGCCCCGCCTGGACGGGGCATAGCCCCGTCACCACACAACAACAACTAAAGAGGCGCTGCGCCCTCCGGTCACTGCAAGATGCGCGCGCCGCGATTATTCTGAAGCAGGAGGGATATTTCCATGACACTCCATCCCGTCGCGGCCAAGCCCGGAACCCCGGTCATTCTCGGCATTCCGTTCGATGCCAACTCTTCCTGGTTGCGGGGAGCGGCCGGAGCGCCGCCCATCATTCGGGTAGCCTTACATTCCATTTCGTCGAACTCGTGGACGGAAACTGACGTCGACCTCGGCGCGGAAGGCACGTACTGCGATGCCGGCGACTTGAAATTTACTTTTGAGGAGCCATTCCCGGCAATCGAAAGCAAGATCGGCGAACTGCTGGAGAAGGGCTTGCGTCCGGTCTGCCTGGGTGGCGACCACTCCATTACGCTGCCCATCGTCCGCGGCTTCGGCAAGCGCGTTCCCGGCCTGACTATCCTCCACTTCGACGCCCACCCCGATCTCTACGACGAACTCGAAGGCAACCGGCTGTCGCACGCTTGCCCCTTCGCCCGCATCATGGAAGAGGGCGCGGCCAAGCGCTTGATCCAGATCGGCATTCGGACGATGACTGGGCACCAACGCGAGCAGGCCAAGAAGTTCGGCGTCGAGGTGATCGAGATGCGCCACCTGCCGGCGCTCGACCGCATGAAAGTCGATGGCCCCATTTACATATCGTTTGACATGGACGCGCTCGATCCGGCCTTTGCTCCCGGCATTTCGCATCGCGAGCCGGGAGGGATGTCGGTGCGAGAAGCAATCGCGCACATTCATGCCATTACCGGGAAGATTGCGGGGGCCGACATCGTGGAATTCAATCCCGCGCAAGACAACACGCAGATTACGGCCACGGTGGCGGCTAAGCTGCTCAAGGAAATCCTGGGCAAGATGATTTTGAACTAGAAGAATGCGGGAAAGGACGAGCTTCGTATCAGGGCATCGCTTTAGCGATGCCGAAAACTTCGAAACTAGGCGCCCCTTAAGGGACTGGCGTCGGCAACCGACCTTGCGCAGCCTGCTAGACTAACGGAGGTCAACAGGTGATTCATGGCCAATGAGCAGGAAAAAGAAGCCGCCGGACGCGCCGCCGCCAAACTAGTTCATGACGGCGACATTGTAGGATTGGGCACCGGCTCAACCGCCTACTTTGCGGTAGTTGCTCTCGGTGAGCGCGTTAAAGCGGGATTGAAAATCATCGGAATCCCAACTTCCATCCAGACCGCCGATCTAGCGCGCGCAGTCGGCATTCCCCTGACCACGCTCGACGAACATCCGGGAATCGACATCACCATCGACGGCGCCGACGAAGTCGATCCCAAACTGAACCTAATCAAAGGCGGCGGCGGCGCATTGCTGCGCGAGAAGGTGGTTGCGTCAGTCACAAAGAAAATGGTGGTGGTTGCGGACTCGGGAAAGATTGTTGCCGCGCTCGGCAAATTTCCTTTGCCGGTCGAGGTAATTTCGTTTGCGCGAACCGTGGTCGAGAAAAAGATCGTGTCGCTCGGTGCGACGCCTCAATTGAGGACGAAATCCGACGGCAGTCCTTACCTTACCGACAATGGCAATCAGATTCTGGATTGCAGTTTCGGAAAGATCGCAGAACCAGCCGCGCTGGCTCGGGAGTTGGACGGCGTGCCAGGGGTGGTAGAACACGGACTGTTTATCGGGCTGGCCAAGCTTGCACTAGTGGGACGCGGAGACCGCATAGAAGAACTGCGCTCCTAGCACCTGCACTGTCGGGCTTCGCCCGACTGGACAGCCGAGGGCGGCTGTTCCTACGTGAGGTGCTTTCGTCCGCTCAACCCACAATGTCCCGCAGCGCTCCGAGCAGCCGTTCCACTTCCTCCATCGTGTTGTAGTGGACCAGGCCGATGCGCAGAAATCCTCCCAGGCGCTCGACATCTAACTGTTCTGTGAGGTTCAGGGCATAGTAATTTCCGTCCCACGTGAAGAAGCCGCACTCGCCGAGTTTCGTTGCCAGCTCCAGCGGCGTGTGGCCTTCGATGCGGACCACGAACGTCGCGCAACGATTCTCGAAGCGCCGCGGGTCGCTGATGCCGTAGAGCTTCAGTCCGGGGATGGCGAGTAAGCCGGCGATCATCTTCTCCGTCATCTTTCGTTCGTGCTCATGGATCGCTACGTGCGCGGCCAGGATTGCAGCGCGCCGGGTCGCAACCGCGGGCTTGGCACGACCTTCGTGTAGAGACGCGGCTCGCCGCGTCTCAGACGGGGCAAGCCCCGTCTCTACTCGGCGGCCTAGTTCTTCCCAGTAATCGACGCAGGCTTTGATTCCCGCGATGCATTCGTGGTTCAGCGTTCCCCATTCCCAGCAATTCGGAATGTTGTCGGTGAGGGGGCGGACTTTGTAGGGGCGCACCTTCTGCAGGTGTTCGCGCTTGCCGTAGAGGACACCCATGTGCGGGCCGAAAAATTTGTAGGTCGACGAGACCAGGAAATCGCAATCGAGTGCGCGCACGTCAATCGGGCCGTGCGGAGCATAGTGGACGGCATCGATGTAACTCAAGGCTCCCGCTTGCCGCGCTAGGCGCACCACTTCAGCGACGTTGTTGATCGTGCCCACCGCATTCGACGCGTATCCAACCGCGACCAGCCGCGTGCGCTTCCCAATCTTTGCCGCCAGGTCTTGCATGTCGAGCGTGCAATCGTCTTCGTTGAACTTCACCGTGCGGATGGTCACGCCTTTTTCTTCGAGCGCCTTCCACGGCGAGAAGTTTGCGTCGTGGTCGAGCAGGGTGAGCACGATTTCGTCGCCGGGTGCGAGTTCGCGCCCGAGGGCGCGGCTCATCGCATAAGTCAGCGTCGTCATGTTCGGGCCGAAAACGATTTCATCGGCATCGCAATTCAGAAAATCGCCCATCGCCGACCGCGCTTCCGCGATCATGCGGTCGGTGTTGCGGCTGGTGTGGTAAGCGCCGCCGGTGTTGGCGTTGTTGCGCGACAGGTAGTCGGCGATGGCGTCGATCACGCGCTGCGGCACTTGCGTGCCGCCGGGCCCATCCAGAAAGGCCGCGGGGTGTCCGTTGACGGTTTGCGCGAGCGCGGGGAACTGCGAGCGAACCCAGGATAGGTCAAGCGCGGTGGAGGAAGTAGTCTGCTCAAGGATTGGCATAGCAGACATTCTAATTCGGGGGACAGGGGATTGGTGGCGCGGTTCCGCGCATGAGGTGAGAACCGGCGGGCGCGGCGCGGCTTAAGAGGTCGCGGGAAAAGTTTGTGTCCGACCCCAGCCCCTGAAGGGGCGGCTAATTTTTAGGGGACTTACGGTATCGCTAAAGCGATACCCTGATACGAAGCCGGACTTCTTCAGCGGCGTGCCAATCAGGCGACGCGTTCGGGGGGCTTGGGCTGCTTACTCTTTTCCTTGTTTGCGGCATCCAGCCGGATGCGTGAGACTCGCGCCGTCTCCTGGAGCAAATCGCCGGTGACGCGAGTTCCATCTCCCGCCATGACTTGACCCGCGGCTAGGGCGAAGCGCAAGGCGTCCGCTTGGTCGTCAAAATACAAAATGACTTGTCCCGACATAATCCCTTCTCCCTGAGTCTGGCTTCGCAGTGCCTCCATGGAGCAGGCGCATCTGGGAAGGATCAATTAAGACGCAGGTGGCGCTGCGAGACTTCAATTCCAATTCTAGTGATTGTCAAAGAATGCCGGCTCGCGTGATAGTACTTTTGTTGGTTCTCGGCCCGCTGGGGAGAAGAAACAGCGGATTGGCCGCCGGCGCAACCCGGTGCTGCAACCCGTTGCTACCCCGATACGAACCTTGGATACGAACTTTAGATACGAACTTTACTTGCACCACGGCCGCTTGCGGAGGGCGCGTTTCTACTGCAGTTTCGCGTAT
>JBGPFV010000261.1:0-4440 GCA_041483535.1 Terriglobia bacterium
CCGCACTGCGGCGAATCGGGAGCAATCGGCGCCGGCATCGAAGCTATTCGCTGCTGGAGCAGCGGGCACTTAACCACCTTCATTGGCCTGGATGCGGTTCGCAAGATCACCTATCGCACGACTCGCAGCGAAGCCACGCGCTGCATCTTCTGCAAGAATGCCTGCCTGCGAACTTTTCTCGATGTGCGGACCGACGATGTGCCGACCGGATTCGCCGCAAGCGGGGCGCCACCGGCTTTCCCCACCAAGGTGCCGCCCCAGCCCGGGGAGCAGCGCGTGATCGTCGCCACCTGCGAAAAGGGCGCAGTGGAAGACCTGGCAACCATGCGCGGCATCAAGGCCCACCTCGATGCCACCAAGGCCGCCAATCCAAACCTGGTGGAGATCGCGGCGCGCGAAGTGTGGCGCTCGCGCTACCCGGAAAGCGTCGCCGATTCAATTCCCGCTCGCACCTGGAGCTCCGCTGCCCGCCGTCGTGGCGCGCTCGTGAAACGGCGCAGGCATCTGCGCATCGGCATTCCTCGCGTCCTGAATCTGTATGCCTACGCGCCGCTGTTCAGTTCCTATCTGGAAAGCTTGGGCGTGAGGGCGGAAAACATCGTGTACTCGGACTTCACCACCGGGGACTTGTACCGCGCGGGGTCGAGCCGTGGTTCCATCGATCCCTGCTTCCCCTCAAAGATCGCGATTGCGCACGTCCACAATCTTGTCTTCAACAAGCACGCGCACGAGCCCCTGCACGCGATTTTCTTCCCCATGTTCGACGTGCTTGCCTCGCCGCTGGTAAACGCCAAGGGGCACAACGCCTGTCCCACGGTTGCGGTGACGCCCGAGACCGTGGAAGCGGCTTACACCAAGGAAACCGACCTCTTTGCCGAACGCGGCATTCGATACGTGCATCCGTTGGTAGACCTTTCGGATCGCAAGCTCTTTGCGCGGCAAATGTTCCAGGCGTGGGCGCCCATTCTTGGCCTCTCCGAGGCGGAAAATGAACGCGCCATCGAGATCGGCTACCGGGAGTTGGGAAGATATGAATCGAGCATTCGCCGGCGTGCTCGCGAAGTTCTCGACCAACTCGAATCAGAACGGAAGTTAGGCATTGTCATCCTGGGACGCCCCTACCACCACGATCCCGGCATCAACCACGAGATCGCGGAGCAGTTTCAGAAGCTGGGTTACCCAATCTTCTCGCAGAGTACTTTACCGCTGGATGAGGACTTGCTGGAGCGGCTGTTCGGCGAGGAAGTGCGCGCCGGCGTAATCCGCCACCCGCTGGACATTTCCGATGTGTGGAAGACCGCCAACTCAGCCAGTTCCAACCACAAGATCTGGGCCGCCAAGTTCACGGCCCGCCATCCTAACCTGGTGGCGGTGGAAATTTCCAGCTTCAAGTGCGGCCACGACGCGCCCATTTACAGCGTGATCGAGCAGATCGTGGAGCGCTCAGGCACGCCCTATTTTTCCTTCAAAGACATGGACGAGAACCGGCCGGCCAATACCATTAAGCTGCGCGTTGAGACCATCGATTACTTCTTGAAGCGTTACCGGGAGGACCTGTTACACGAAAAGGAAGTAGAAGCGGAAATCGACCGCCAGCTTGCCGTGTACGAACACGGGCTGCGAGAGCGCGGGACCGGAACAGATTAGGTATCGCGTCTTAGAATCCCGTCCTGCGAGTAGTGGCGCAGTACACGAATTCCAGTACAGGTTCCTAGGGCGAATCCGTGGGCACGCTGAATTCCGCCAGATAAGCCTGCGGGTCCATCATCTTCTGAGCGCGGGCGAGGATTCTCGCCATATGGCCAAGGTTGCGCAGATCGATGTCCCGCACCCACTCCCACCACTTCTTGCGCCCGGCGGCGTTGAGCACGGTGCGCTTCCAAGTCTCGCAGTAAAGTTCAAAGAAGCGCTCGACCGGCAGGCGCGGTTTCCAGAGCAGGTGGTGCAGATCGTACTGGTGCCAGTCCAGAACCCTGAGTTGCGCCTTGCGCTGCTCGAAGTAATAAGTGCCCGGCAGCGGTGTGAGGATGGTAAAGCCGACCCGGTAGAGTTTGTGAATTTCGAGGAAGTTCCACAACTCGGCGAAGTCTTCCTCGGTGAAATCGGGATCGACGATGAAATTACCGGTCACTCCAAAGCCGCATTCCCGGGCCACGCGGACCGCATCCAGCGTCTTCGCTATGTCGGTTCCCTTGTTGAGGGAGTCGAGCCCTTTCCGCGTGGGCGATTCGAAGCCGAAGAAGATGTCGAAGTTTTTCGCCAAGGGCCGCCACAGCCGCAGTAGTTCGCAACTCTGGCTGACCAGGTCCACGCGCGCCTGCGCCAGCATCCAGTTCTTGCGCTCGCCCGACGCGAGCAATTCACGACCCAGTTCCTCGCTGCGCGCCGCGTCTCCCCAGAAATAATCGTCGATGACGAAGACATTCTTGCCGGTACGCTCGAAATCCGCCCGCACGTTTCGGGCGGCATGGAAGCGGCACGATCCCTTGTAGAACTGCCAGACCGAGCAAAAGTTGCAGCGATGCCGGCATCCGCGCGTGGTCTCCAGCGTCCAGACCGGCATGTAATTCAGACAGACGTAATGCTTGCGATACGATTCCACCGAGGCACGGTCGGGGCAGAGGACGTGGTCCAAGTCCAGCCATTCCCGCGCTTCACCGGTCGAGGCAAACCGCCCGTCGCCCGTGGGCAACAGCAGAGAGGGAACGTCGTGGAGTGGTTTGCGCTGCTGCAAGGCGTTGCACAAGGAGGGCATGGCGCTCTCGCCCTCGCCGACGCAAATCGCGTCCAGCGAACGGCTCTGCTCCAACGCCTTTGGGTACGAAGCCGCGGCATGGCCGCCCACCGCGACGAAGATCGCGGGATCCATCTGCTTAATTTCGGCGGCAAGCTGCAGAGTGGCAGGCACGTCCAAAATGTGCACGCATGAGAGGCCCGCGATTTCCGGCCGGAAAGATTTTATGAGACGCGCGATGGTTTGGCGCTCGAAACCCAAATCCACGATGCGGACTTGGTGTCCGTGCGCTCCCAGCGCCGCCGCAATGTATTCAAGCCCCAGCGGCTCCGTCCGGAAAAAGGGGGCGAGTCCGAAATGAACTGCCGCGGAGCGCGGTTTGATGAGCAGAACCCTCAAATCGAAATCAACCCCTTCTTGCCGCGACAGCTTGGGCGGAGAAGTAAACTCACAACGGTTGCAGACCGTTAGTCTGTCGTGTGCCGGGTCAGCCCGACGATCACCAAGGCCGCGCCACCAGCTGTCCAAGCTGCTCCAGTCGCCCGCCAGCCGATTTGCGTACAACTGCTGGATCCGCAAGCTACGGTAGTGTTCTGGCCGTGGACCAGCGCGGCCGCACCACCGGCGATCGAGCCCCCGCCGACAATCGTCAGAATCTTTCCCGTCTTACTCCAGTGCCGATGTTTCTCGGGCGGCTGGCCGGATGGAACGGTCCCCGAATCGAATCGAGCGTTCAGATTAGGAGTAACTACTCGTAATCCAGAGGCAGGAGGCAATAGCTTAGGCGAAACCAAGTCCGCCGCCCAAGCCGGCAAACCGACACCTACCATTGCCATAACCAGAAGCATGGCCAAAAAACGATGTGTCATTAAGTATGTTCTCCTAAATTTTTGGCAACCCAATTTTGTTTGAAAAGGCGCCCCAATTCTAGTTGTGCTCTGGGGCCTTGTGAAGCCTTTTCTTAAAGAAGAAGCGCTTCGGCGCTACGGGGAGCCGCCGACTTCGCGAGTTTCCTCGCGCGGGTAGACGATGCTAAGATAGCACTTCAATTCCCTCAGCATCTCCAGAGCCTGGGACGGGCGATATGGCGAGGTCTGCGATCTTTTTCTTGTTGTTTTTCGTGACCAACGCCTCCTTGGCTCTGCTGTATCCCTTGACCCTCTCGCGGTTCCTTCTCACGGTCTTGATTTACGGCGCTGGCACTTTGCTCATGCTCTTCCTGCTGTTTCATCCGCGCAACCAATGGCTGGTCGCCAACCGTTCGCGGGTGGAGGGCGTGGGTTGCGTGGCGCTGACTTTCGACGACGGTCCCGACCCCATAGACACGCCCAAGTTACTGGACTTGCTCCGGGAGAAAGGTGTGAAGGCAACGTTCTTTGTGGTGGGAAAGCGCGCCGACCAGTATCCGGAAATCGTGCGCCGCACCTGGGCCGAAGGTCACCTGGTAGCCAACCACACCTGGTCGCATCATCGTTTGTTCTGTTTTCTCATGCCCGGGCGGCTGCGGGCCGAGATCGAGCGCGGCACGGAGAGTATTCGTCGCAGCTGTGGTTTCCGGCCGCACTCTTTCCGCTCGCCGGTTGGCCTGCGCCATCCCCTTTTGGGGCCCTATCTCAAGGACGCGGGACTGGAGTATGTTTCTTGGAGTGTTCGGACGCGTGATACACTCACTGCGAATTCCAGTGTCCTGGCCCAGCGCATCTTGA
>JBGPFV010000262.1:0-4432 GCA_041483535.1 Terriglobia bacterium
CTTCAAAGTCTCCTGCCCCGTGTGCCAGTATGCGTTTCCGTTTTTCGAACGCCTGCACAAAGCCTACAGTAGCCAGAAAGTCGCCATCGTTGGAGTCTCTCAGGACGATAAGACGAACACCGCCGCCTTCTTGAAAGAGTACGGCGTAACCTTCCCGGCGCTTCTCGACGATCCCGCCGGCTATGTGGCCTCGAACGCCTACGGCCTCACCAATGTGCCCTCCTGGTTCTTAATTGGCCAGGACGGCAAAATCAAGATCTCCAGTGTTGGCTGGGTTAAAGCAGACGTGGAAGCTCTGAACCGCCAACTGTCCGATGCCAACCATACCTCGCGGCGGCGCCTGTTTCGCCCCGCCGACGACGTCCGCGACTTCTGGCCTGGCTGAGGATCCAAGAACTAATCCCGCGGTCGCGGGACAAGAAGGGACGGTCGCCCTCAGGCGTCCAAGCCGAGCGCACCAGGTCGGAGCGGTTTGGCAGCCGCCAGTGGTCACAGCCATTCTGGATTCGCCCATTGCCGTTACCGCGCTGCTTCTGCGCCTACACTTGGGTAACTTTGGACCGTCCCGGACGACGTGCTAGCCTGCTGCTTAGTACAGCAGTTTCAGCAATTTGCGCTCAGCGCCAGGACGATGCCTAAGGTCCCGATTTTTCGGTTGCGTACTTCCGAACCACCCAGTCGGCCCGACCTGCAATACTACGGGCCCACGCTCGCGTTCGCCGATTTGCGACTGGGTGTCGACAATCTCCGCTACGACGTTTTTATCAGTCCCCGCATCACCGCCGACTTAAGTTTCTATCTCGCCCGTTACATCGCCCGCATCGGCGAGGTGGAATCGCTCTTCGCTTTGGATGCACCCTCAGCCGCCCCAGCCAAATTCCTGCGCGCCGCCGAGGCCGCCAAATTCGCCAAGCCCGGCCCCGCCGACCTGAAATCTCTGCTGGTCTCCATTCATCTCGCCATTCTGAATCGCGCCAAGGCGGAAGCCAATCCATCCATCGATCTGCTCGGCCGCCTCGCCGTCCTCAAGTTCATACGCGCCGAACTGCAAACCCAGTTTTCCAGGATTCTCGAACAATGCCGCCTGAAGACCAAGTCCCTGGAGGGTGTTCCGCAAGGGAGAATGATGCAGTCCCAGGAACTCGTCTCCTCTTTCCGGGTGCGCAAGAAAATCATCCTTCGCCGCGCCGGGCAGGAAATGTTTCGCCTGCTTCGCGAAATTGAAAAAGAAACCCTGGCCCGCACTCGCCGCTCCCTGCTCGGCGATTTACCTGCCGACTGCTATCGCCTGTTCCTCAATCCGCTCATTCTTACCGAGGACGGACGCGACGACTATCTCTGCGCCGAGCACTATTACATGTTCGGCAACTTCGAAAAAGATCCCGACCGTTTCCCCAGCCTGCGCCAGTTCGCGCTGAACTTTCTGCGCGAACTCGGATACGGAGAAGACGTGGACGATGAGCATCTGGCGCAGGCCCTCAACGTTCCCGAAAACGCCGCCGCGCTCGTGGGCACCGGCAACGGCGAAGATTTAACGCCCGAAGATCGAAATAGAAAAGACCGCCTCGATATCTGGACCCGTATGCTGCAGCGCGAAGACGCTCTTGCCCACGTCGTCGCTTCCTATGAAGCCGTGCCTCTGCTCGCCGAATATGCGCCACGCGTAAATCCGCAGCAGATCAAGAATGCGCTGGTCTTCCGCGAAGAAGCCGAGCGCGTCGAAAAGATGATTGCCGAAGGCCGTCTCCATTCCGACCGCCTTTTTGCCGCCATCGGACGCGTCGCCTCCTGCCGCAGCTCCGAACGCAGCCGCTTCGCCGCCCGCCTTCTCCACGACCTCTTTTGCTATCACCGCGACCTGCGCGGCCTGGAAACCCTCAGCTCCGGTTTTGACAGTGTCAACCTGGTGAGCGACGACAAAGTCCGCCAACTCTCCTCGCTGAACGGCATGCTCTACGAGTTTCTTCCCCCCGAGGACCAGAAGCCCGCCGAGGATCGTGTCCTTCGCCACGTCATCCTGAAGGCCGACGTGCGCGACTCTTCCCGCCTCACCCGCTCGCTCATGGAACAAGGCATGAACGCCGCCTCGTATTTCAGCCTTAATTTCTATGAACCGGTCAACAAGTTGCTGGCGAAATACGGCGCCACCAAAGTCTTCCTCGAAGGCGACGCCATTATCGTGGCCCTGCTGGAACGCGAAGGCGAAGCCATGGTCAGCGTCGGCCGCACCTGTGTTCTGGCCGGGGAGATTTTGAGCCTGCTCGGCGATTACAATCAACTCTTGCAACACTCCGGTCTGCCCCAGATGGAACTCGGCCTGGGCATCGCCTACCAGGATTCGCCTCCGCTCTACCTGATGGATGGCGACCACCGCATCATGATTTCCGACGCCATCAATGAGAGCGACCGTCTCTCCTCCTGCAGCAAGCGCGTCCGCAAGAAACTCGCACCCGATGCCGGGGTCTTCCAGGTGTACTCGGTTCTGATCGGAGGCGGTGGCAATAACAAGAAAAATGACAGCCCGAGCGCCGACGCAGGCCTGGAAGAAATGCGACTCAACTACAACGTAGGTGGGATTTGTCTGAGTGAAGCGGCCTTCCGCAAACTAGGCCAGGAAATCTCGCTTGCCCCCTGGGCGGTAAGTCCGCGCGAGCCAGGTTTTACGGGACCCTGGGTCCACGAGCAGCGCGAGTTCTTTGTGGGCACCGTTCCCATCGCCAATGGAGCATTTCGTAAGATTGTCATCCGCAAAAACCGGATTGCCCAGGTCGATGTCCGCGATCTATCCATCTTGCAGTGGACCGACCGCTACTACTACGAGGTCTGCGCGAACCCCGCCGTGTACGCCGCTTTGCCCTCGGAAAAATCCGCTGCGGCTCGAAGTTAGGTTTGTCGAGAGCGGGCTTCCCGCCGACTGCACGGGCGAGACGCCCGTCGCTCCACTTTAGAACCCATCCTGCGCGTCAGCCATTCAGAAATTCCGCCGTACCCGAAACGGAATCTTCACCACAGCTTCGAGCGCCACGGATTTCCCCGCTCTTTCCGCGGGCAGGAACTTCCAGCGCGCCAGCGCTTTCGCCGCATAGGGGTCCAAACGCTCGTCCGGGCTGCTGAGAACGCGTATGTCGCTCACCCTGCCATCGGCCCGAATGATGGCATAGAGCGTCACCATGCCCTGCACGTTCGCGCGCATCAATTCCAATGGATAGCCAGGGTCGGATTGTTCGGTGGCGAGCGGCGCCACCAGATATCCTTTTTTCGGTCCCGCCTCCAGTTCCGCAAAGTGTATCTCCCAGCTGCCGCTGGAGGAATTCAGGTTCGGCATGTTCAGCGTGGTCGCATACAGGCGTTTGCCGCCAAATACCTGCCGGTCCACGTCGGTGACCTTATCGTCGGAAACCGGAGCCGCAACGCGCGCTCCCGGCCTCGCTCCCGCCGACGAGGCGCTCGCCATTTCGCGCGTGTTGTCCCCGGACTCCGGCGCGCCAACATGCAGCCCCGCCGGTACAGAACCGTGGTTGTGGGCGTTGGAGCCGCCGCTGCCGTCTCCTCCACCGCCCGAACCCTTCGCTTCCGACTTCGATCCCGTCCAATCCGGCGTTCCTGAAGCGCCGGGTTTTCCATGCGGATTCGCGGCGAACCTTCCCCGCCGATTGCCGCCCGGAACCGTCACCGGTCCCGTGGCAGCCACGGGATGAATCCCCAACGCGATCAGCCGTCCGCCCGCGCTGCCGCCACTTGCCGCCAAGCTCGGCGGAGGGCCCACGGGTTGTACCGCACCACCGGGCACATGTCCTTTGCCGCGCGCGCCGAGCGCATGTTGCTCGGTCAGCGTAAGCTGCGGAGCCGGCGCCACCACTTCACTCGGGCCAAGGTCCACCAGTCCAGTCTGTCCCTTGGCCGATGCCGTTAATTCCGGAGGCGGCGCAATCACGTCCGACTTCATCGCTCGCACCACGCGGTCCGGCGCGAACTGGACGTCGGGCGCGGGCGCCACGACCTGCATCTCGGGCGCGACCAGGCGCGTCGACCCGGTTCGCGTCGCATCCAGCGGAACCGCCGGAACGATGGCTCCCGTGGCAATGATGTTGGGCATGGCAACGTCGCTGTTGAGCTTGAGATCGGGGGGCACGACGATGGTTTGGGACCGGTTGTCCGCTTCTGGCGGAACCGAAAGGATCGGCTGTTTGGCGTAGACCGGGTCTCCCGTTTCCGCTTTCGCAACGTCGGACGCCCCCGTGTCGAGCGGCGGCAGATAGTCTTCCGGCGTATAAGTGATCAGCGATGAGCGGTCAAACGCGGCGCGATCCAGAATCTGTCGCTGCCGAATCCACGCCAGCGAAATCATATAGAGGAGGGCAACTGCCGTCGCATGCAACAACACCGATTGCAGGAAGCGTCCCCAGGGCAGCTTTTGCTGGACGAAGACATC
>JBGPFV010000263.1:0-4422 GCA_041483535.1 Terriglobia bacterium
CCCGCGCGGCGTGCTCACCGGCACACACTTTATGGATGGCGACCACGCCTGCTGCGAAGGCGCGCTGGCCGCCGGCAGCCGCTTCGCCTCCGGATACCCCATCACCCCCTCCACCGAAGTGGTCGAGCGCTTCGCCGCTCGCGTGCCGACCGTGGGCGGAACCTTTATCCAGATGGAAGACGAACTAGCCGCTTCCATCACCCTACAAGGCGCGGTCTGGGGCGGAGCCAAGGCCTTTACCGTGACTTCCGGCCCCGGCTTCTCGCTCATGATGGAACACATCGGCTACGCCGCCATGACCGAAACCCCCTGCGTATTCGTCGATGTGCAGCGCGGAGGCCCGTCCACCGGCCTGCCCACGCTGCCCGCGCAAGCCGACATGATGCAGGCGCGTTGGGGCTCGCATGGCGACTACGAGATCATCGCCCTCTGCCCCAATTCTCCGCAGGAGTGTTTTGACCTCACCATCAAAGCCTTCAACCTGGCCGAAGAATTCCGCGTGCCCGTGATGTTCATGATGGACGAATGCGTGGGGCACATGACCGAGAAGGTCGTGATTCCTCCCGCCGACCAGATCGAAGTCGTACCGCGCCGCCATACCCGCAAATCGGTCGATGATTACCTCCCCTATGAAACCAACGGCGACCAGGTCCCGGAAATGGCGCACGCCGGCGAAGGCTACAAGTTTCACATTACCGGCTTGACCCACGACGAACGCGGCTATCCCAACATGACGTTGCCGATTCAGGACAAGCTGGTTCGCCGCCTGCAGAGCAAGATTCTCGACGCCGCCGATCGCATCGCCCTGTTCGAGGAGGAGCAGCTCGAAGGCGCCGATGTGGTGGTCGTCTCCTACGGAATCACATCCCGCGTGGCGCAACGCGCCATCGAGGCGGCTCGAAAAAAGGGTCTGCGCGTAGGCAAGCTGCGCCTGATTACCGCGTGGCCGTTCCCCGACAAAAAGATTCGCGAGCTCGCGGCGAAAGTGAAAGCTTTCGTCGTCCCCGAACTCAACCTGGGCCAGATGGTGCGAGAAGTGGAGCGCGCTGCCGCGGGCCAGGCCAGGACGTTTGCCGTCTCGCACGCCGGCGGCGGAGTGCACAACCCCGAAGACATCCTCAAGGTAATTGTGGAGGCAGGCCGATGCCAGACAGCGTGATCGACGATCTCAGCAGTGACTTGGTCAACCCAGCCGGTAACCCCGTCGAGCCCTTCTTACGCGGCGATCGCATGCCCTCTATCTGGTGCCCGGGATGCGGCATCGGCACCACCGTGAACTCGTTTGCCCGTGCCCTCCTCGAATCGAAAATCGATTTGCAGTCGCTCGCCCTGGTCTCAGGCATCGGCTGTACCGGGCGCGTAGCGGGCTACGTCAAACTCGATTCTTTTCATACCACGCATGGCCGCGCCATTCCCTTTGCCACCGGGCTCAAACTGGCAAACCCAAAGCTGAACGTGGTCGTCTATTCCGGTGACGGCGATCTTTCGGCCATCGGCGGCAATCATCTGATCCACGCCGCGCGCCGCAACATCGATCTGAAGGTCATCTGCGTAAACAATCTGATCTACGCCATGACCGGCGGCCAGACCGCGCCCACCACTCCGGCGCACTCCACCACTTCCACCAATCCTTACGGCACGTTCGAGCCCTCGTTCAATTTGCCCCACCTGGTTGAAGCGGCAGGCGCGGTCTACGTCGCGCGCTGGACTACCTTCCACGTCCGGCAAATGGCGCGTGCCATGAGCGAAGCGTTTAAGAAGAAGGGCTTCTCGTTCATCGAAATTATCTCGCCCTGTCCGACGCTGTATCAGCGCCGCAACAAGCTGGGCGACGGTCTGGACGCCATGAAGTACTACAAAGAGAAGAGCAAAGTCCGGAACGGCGCGCCCACCAGCGAAGTCGGCCTGACCATGACCGGGGAGATCGTCGTGGGCAAATTCGTCGACCGCGAGCGCCCCGATTACCTAGCCTTGATGAAAACGCAATACACCGAATCGCTCGGTGAGAGATACGTGGAACAACCGGAGATGGTATGCGATTGCAGCTAACGGAAATTCGTATCGCAGGTTTTGGCGGCCAGGGAGTCATACTCTCGGCCATCGTGCTGGGCAAAGCGGCCTCGATTTATCAAGGCGCGTATGCCACCATGACGCAGAATTTCGGCCCCGAAGCCAGGGGCGGCGCTTGCAGTGCGCAACTGATCGTTTCCGATACGCCGGTATTATACCCGTACGTCGCCCGGCCGGACATCATGGTCGTCCTGTCGCAAGAAGCCTACGTGCGTTTCGCTCCCGAACTGAAGGAGGGCGGCATCCTGATCGTGGAGCAGGATCTGGTGCGCGTTGGAGATCTCAACAAGGACACCCAGGTCTACAGCGTCCCCGCGACCCGCATCGCCGAAGAACTCGGAAAGCGCATGGTGTTGAATTCGGTGATGGTGGGATTCTTCACCGCCGTCACACATCTGCTGGAGCCCGATGCCGTGCGCAAAGCCGTAGCCGATTCCGTCCCGCCCAGCTTCGTGGAGTTAAATGTAAAGGCCTTCGATAGAGGATTGGAGTACGGGAACACGGTGCTAACCGCCACGCCGACCACTGCCGACCCCGACCTGCATGTGGAGTATTCGCGGGAGTAAGTGGAGAGTCGGGCGTCCCCGCCCGTCGCTCCATCGCGTGACTGTTGCATTCCTCAACTTACGATGTTGTGAGATTCAGCAGTAACTTGCGGACCCGTAAGTCACTGATTGCAAGCCGACATTCTCATCGTTCCCCTCGAAACACCCCAAAGACCAGCCGTGACCTGTTGCGGTTTCCATCAAAGCGCTGCTGACAATCTCATCGCAATAACCCCACGGCTTGAGCTTACCCTTTGCCTATCTGCTTCATTTCACCGGAGATCGTCGCCCGCAATGGACTTACACCGAACTCGCCTCGTCGTGGCACGGCGATTGCCTTTAGAAAGGTGCTGAGTGGCTCGCAACCCGGCCCTCCGGCGAGGTGACTTATGACCGTCCTACTGGTTCTGTTCTTCTTCGCAACCTTCTTGCTGATTGACTATATCCGCACCCGCCAGGCGATTGTGCAGCCGGCGTTGCAGGCCGCTGCGGCACAGCAGGACACGGCGCCTCGCCTAAAGCCCGCCTTGGTCGGCGGCTTCGAGGTTCCGGCGAACCTGCGCTATCACCCAGGCCACACCTGGGCATTGAGCGAGAGCCCCACCCTGGTGCGGGTCGGCATGGATGACTTTGCCTCGAAGCTCGCCGGCAAGGTGGAAAGCATCACGCTGCCGCAACGCGGCCAGTGGATTCGCCAGGGCTCGAAGGTATGCACAGTTCATCGCGATGGCTGCGCCGTTGACTTGGTGTCGCCCATCGAGGGTAGCGTTTCGGACATCAACGAAGCGATCATGCGCGATCCTAAACTTGCACTCCGCGATCCCTACGGAGAAGGCTGGCTGGTAACCGTGCAGGCGCCCGACGCCAAGACCAGCTTCCGTAACCTGCTGGGTGGCCCGCTGGCCTGCTGGTGGACGGAAGAGTCGGCAAGCCGCTTGCAGCGCCGCATGCCGATGGCGATGGCGGGAGCCCTGGCCCAGGATGGTGGAGTTGCAATGAGTGACCTCTCCGCCCACATCCCCGACCAGGAGTGGCTGCCGCTGGCGAAGGAGTTTTTCCTGTCATAAGTCGGACTCGCGGCCTCGGAGGAGAACCAGCCTCGCGTTGAAATGAGGACCGCAGAAACACCGGCCGCCTGGATTTCCGGGCGGCCGGTGGCGTTTGGGTGGCGCAAATGAGATTCGTATCCGGGCCACGCGGCGGTTGACGCCCACCTTCTGCAGTGATAGATTGTGGCGAAATTCAACACACGTGGGGTGTGGATATGCTAGAAGTTCGCCGAATCAACGATGAAGAAGTGGAACAGCAGGTTAGCGTAGCGCCGCTCAGCTCCATGAGCGACCTTTACATCGACGACGTGCTCGCCGTGGTCGAGCGGGGGGCCAAGATACTCCCGTCGTATCTGGATCTGTACCGAAAATCGGTGGCCCAAGCGTGGTCCCCGGACGAACTGGATTTTTCCCGGGACCGGCAGGAGTGGCAAACTTTGTCGCCCGAAACGAAGAAGCGGAGAACCTGGAGCATGCGCATGTTCTTCGCCGGAGAAGAAAGGGTCGCGAGCCTGCTGGCGCCGCTGGTATGGGCCGCTCCCAGCAAAGATGTGGAGGCATTCGTCGCCAGCCAACTGGCCGATGAAGTCCGCCACACCATCTTGTTCGACCGCTACTGGCGCGAGGTGGTGGGCACCGATGCCGAGGACCTGCACGGACTGGTCAACCAGATCAGCGTAACCGCCCAGGAGAATCCAGCGTATCGCTACTTGTTCTATGAGTGGCTGCCGGAGCAATCGCAGTGGCTGGCCTCACAC
>JBGPFV010000264.1:0-4388 GCA_041483535.1 Terriglobia bacterium
ATGCAGGTGGTCGTCCTGCTGGTATTGGACAACGGCATCTTCCTCGCAGCTCTGAACACCACCTTTGGTATTCCCCTGATCATCGAGATCGGAATTGTGTTCGACCTGCTGATGGGAGTCTTCTTGATGGGATTGTTTGTCTTTCGTATCCGCGACACCTTCGACCACTTGGACGTTTCCAAGCTGCGGAAGTTGCGAGGCTGATGCATGGTCCTCCTTCTTCCATTGTTCATACCGCTGGCCGGCGCGCTCTTTGTGTTCCTCTGCCGGCAGCCGCGCGTGGTGGTGCGCGCCGCCCTCACCACCGGTGCGCTGCAACTGGCCGCCATCGGTCTTACGGTATACAAGATTCATTCCCAGGGCGTTTTGACGGCGGGACGCTATCTGCGTGCCGACGGCCTCACCTCGTTCTTCCTCATCAGTCTGGGACTCATCGCCGCGCTCGTGCTCGTCTATTCGTCGGGATACATGCGCCATGTTCCGGAAGGAAGATTCTCTTCTCTGCGCTGGTTCTATGGGCTGGTGTTCTTGTTCCTGTTCACCATGGTCGCGGTGTACCTCTCGGCCAATCTTGGCATGATGTGGATTTTCGTGGAAGCCACCACTCTGGCGTCCGCCCTGCTGGTGGGCTTCTACAACACCGAAGGCGCGGTCGAGGCCGGCTGGAAATACTTGATCGTCTGCACCGTGGGCATCGCCTTCGCGCTGTTCGGTACCATCGCCCTTTACCTGGCGGCGGTGAAGGGAGGAGTCAACCCCGAGTCTGCGCTCGATTGGGCAACCCTGATGGCCGCCGCTCCCGGTCTGGTGGGTGGACGCGCCCTGCTGAAACTGGCCTTCGTTTTTGTCGTGGTGGGATACGGAACCAAGGTGGGCTTTGTCCCCATGCATAGCTGGCTGCCCGATGCCCACGCCGAAGCCCCCTCGCCCATCAGCGCGCTGTTGTCCGCCGTCCTCCTGAATTGCGCCATGTACGCGCTGCTACGCTTTGACGCGATCACCTCACGCGCCATCGGCAGCGGCTTCAGCCATACTCTGCTGCTCATCTTTGGCGGAGTTTCCCTCGCCGTGGCCAGCCTGCTGATGATTGTGCAGCGCGATCTGAAACGCCTGCTCGCCTACAGCAGCATTGAACACATGGGCATCGTCGCCATCGGCATCGGTCTGGGCGGCGCACTGGGACTGTTCGGCGCTTTGCTGCACACCTTCAACCACTCCATCGCCAAGACATTTCTGTTCTTCACCGCGGGCAATGTTCGAGAAAACTTTGGCACCCTGCGCATGGAGCGCATCCGCGGCATGGCCCGTTCCCTTCCCTGGACGGGCGGCGCCCTCGTCTTGGGCGCTCTCGCCATCACTGGCATGCCACCCTTTGGCTTGTTTGTCAGTGAACTGTTGATTCTCACCGCGGCTTTTTCCACGGCACACTATTTCATTGCGGTGCTGATGCTGGCGGCGATTTCCGTCGTTTTTGGCGCGCTGCTCCACCATTTCCAGTCCATGCTCATGGGCAAGCCCGAGGAGGTTCCCGTGCAGCAGCCGGCGTTGCTGGTTTCCTGGTTCGTCGTCATGGGCGTTTGCGTTCTATGCCTGGTAGTACTGGGCGTACATATCCCGGCGGCCTTTGCGGCCGTTTTGCGCGGAGCGATGGCGGTATTGCAACCGGCGGTATTGCAGCCAGGGGTATTGCAACCATGACCGAGACTGTTCCCAACAGCGAAGCGGGCGTGACGCGAGCGCTGGATCTGCTGCGCACCCCGAACACGCGTCTAGTCTCCATTTTTGGCAGCACCGATTCTGGCAGCACCGGCGACAGCGGCGTACCCCGCGTTCACTACCTCATCGAGGTGAACGGCCGCGAATACCGCATGATCAGTTCGCCAGTCACCGGACCAATGCCTTCGGCGACGCCGATCACGCCCGCAGCCGCCTGGTACGAACGCGAACTCCATGACCAGTACGGCATCGAGTGTGAAGGGCACCCTGACCCGCGTCCTCTGTTGTTCCACGAGAATTGGCCGGAAAACGTCCATCCCATGATTGACGACGTCTCGCATGTTCCGTGGATCAACGACGACGGCCAGTACCGCTTCCTCCGGGTGCAAGGCGAAGGAGTTTGCGAAGTGCCCGTCGGTCCCATACACGCCGGCATCATTGAGCCCGGGCATTTCCGTTTCAGTGTAGTCGGCGATACCGTTCTCCATCTCGAATTGCGCCACTTCTATACCCACAAGGGCACGGAGAAGCTGTTCGAGAACACTCCGCTGATGGACGGCGTAATGATTGCCGAATCGGTTTCCGGCGACAACTGCTTCTCCCACGCCGTGGCCTACTGCCAGGCCATCGAAAATGCATTTGCGATCCCGGTACCGCCGCGGGCCCAGGCCATCCGCCTGATCGGACTCGAACTGGAGCGCATCATCGCCCACATCGCCGACGTCGGGGCCTTGTGCGGAGATGTCGGATTCAGCGTGCCGGCCGCCTACACCGCGCGCATCAAGGAGAGTCTGCTTCAGGCTTCCACCCGCTTTTTTGGTACGCGCTTCTGGCGTGGCATGGCCGTGCCCGGAGGCGTGACCCGCGACTTATCCCTCGCGCAAACAAGTGAGTTCGGCGCGATGGTCACAGCCGCAGCCCGCGATTTTGCGCGCATGGCGCGCCTCATCCTGCACACGTCGTCGGTGCAGAACCGCTTTGAATCGACCGGAGTCCTGACCGCGGAAATTGCCCGGCAACTGGCGGTGGTGGGGCCAGCGGCGCGCGCCAGTGGAATCAGAATGGACGTCCGTCGCGATCATCCCAGCGGCCGCTATCGCAACCTCAACCTCGACGTCCCACTGTACAAGTATGGAGACGTGCTGGCCCGCGCCCGCATCCGCATCGACGAGACCGCCATATCCACTGGCTTGATCCTGGAAACGCTGAAGGATCTTCCGGCGGGATCGATTCTCGCACCCGTGCCACCCTCGGGGAACGCCGAAGCTTTGTCCGCCGTAGAATCGCCGCGGGGCGAACTGCTTTACTGGGTGCGAATCCGCGACGGCAACATCGCGCGCTGCCACATCAAGTCGCCTTCGTTTCAGAATTGGCCCGCGCTGCCCCTGGCGATGCCCGGCAACATCATTGCCGACTTTCCCCTGATCAACAAAAGCTTCAATCTCTCGTACTCCGGATGTGATCGATGAGGTGTGATCGTTGAGGTGTGAAAGATGATCGGCGACGCGGTCGAGCGCAGTCTCAGAAGCCCGAAGGTGCTGATTTCGGTCGGCGAATTATTGTCGAACGCCGCCGGAAGCCGCATGCCCGATGTCCAGCCCGACCTGCTTACCAGCGAGATCGCGCGCCGCGTGGTGGCCGCCTGCCCGACCTCCGCCCTAAAAGTCGACAAGGTCGACGACGCAGCCGGGCGAGAGTATCTGGTTCTCAATTACGGTGATTGCATTGCCTGCTCCCGCTGCATCGCCGCCGGCAGCGGGGCCATCCGCTACGCGGAAAGAGTCGCCCGTTGCGGGGTCAGGAAAGAAGCACTGGTGCGGCGCTGGGACATCCAGAGCCGCACCGAAGTTGTCCAGGACGAGCCCGCCTTATCTCAGGCGGCCGAGCACATTCGCGCTCTGCTCGGGCGGGCGCTCAACATCCGCCAAGTCGATGCCGGTTCGTGCAACGGCTGCGAGGCGGAAATCGTCGCCCTTACCAACCCCTACTACGACCTGGAGCGATTTGGCATTCACTTCGTCGCATCCCCGAAGCATGCGGATATGCTGCTGGTCACCGGCCCCGTAACCCGAAACATGGCCGCCGCCTTGAAACATGCCTATGATGCCGTACCGTCTCCGAAGCTGGTGGTGGCGGTTGGGGCCTGTGGATGCGGTGGCGGAATCTTCGCGGCCAGCCACGCCGTAGTCGGTCCCGTGGACGCGGTAATTCCCGTAGATGGATATATTCCCGGTTGTCCTCCCACTCCCAGCATGCTCCTTACAGGCATCGTGCAGGTACTGCGTCCTTTTTCGTCGCCGTCGCGAGCGCGGATCTCGTAGCGCCGCCGTGCGCTGCTGTGGGTCAAGAGGAAATCGTCGGTCCGTTCTTCCACAACCCTAACCAAACCGTAGAGCGGCGCTCGCCAAGCTGAATCGAGCCGCCGCATTCACTCAGCGCGGCTGAAACGGCGAGTCGGCCTGGGAAATGTTGACCGCGTAGTAGGATCGCCGCCCCCAGATGCGGGCCTCGTGGGCATCCGCAAATAAGATATCCACCACCGGGCGCGTCTCCGTTTGCGCGGTCCGGTCCACAAAGCGTGCCAGATGCTGGCGGGCGCGATTTCTGGACATGAGCACAATCGTGTCGTTCAAGTTGGCATGCAGCTTCCGCTCTGCCCTCGGGGAGAGCGC
>JBGPFV010000265.1:0-4384 GCA_041483535.1 Terriglobia bacterium
ACATTCTTCGGGAGGGCGGCAGCGACTGGGTGCGATCTCGAAACAAGGCAATCCCATGATGCGCTCGTTGTTGGTGGAGGCCGGACACTCGGCGGCGCGGTTGGACCGCGAGTTACGGCAAAGACTATCAGCGACTGAAGCTGCGCCGGGGCAGTGGCGGGGGGTGGGGGGTACCCATACTAATCGGTTAGTAACATCAGAGTAAACTTAGGAAGGAGCCGCAAAACGTTGTGCCCGAGAATTTGGGACACCTCTTGTCTTACTTCCCCGCCAGCTTTTTCGCGATCTCTTCCACGATCTTCGGGCGAAGATCGGCCATGACGCTGTCCACGATGCTGGCAATCGTGCTGGCGTCCGTTGCCGACACAGTCGCGGAACCCTCTGCCGCCGCGGCCGCCATGGCCTTCGGAGCCTCCTCGGCCACGGGCTCGGCCTGTTTCGCCATTTCCACCACGTCACTCGTCGCGGCCGCGCTCGCCGGCGCCGTGTGAATCCGATGCCAGTTGGATTTTCCCGATTTCCCTTTCCCGTCCGTGCCCATGGATTCCCCACCCCCAGCTTCTGAACTCGAATCCCGACCTTCTTCTGCCACCGCGGCGGTCGCCCCGCCGTCGGACTGCCCATTCTGTCCCGCCGCAGCCTCGATCTCGTCCCGATCCACCCCATCCGCGAAGGTCGCTGCCGCAGCCTCCTCCTCCGCAATTTTCTCGGGGAAATTGGTCCGCTCGGCTGCGATCTTCTCGCCTTCGATCTTCTCGGGTGTGATCTCTTTTTCGGTCTCTAACTCGGTCCCCTCCACGGAAGGAATCGCTGGCTTCGAAACCGAGGCCATCCCCTCCGCAGGCGCTTCCACGACCGATGGTTCTGCCAAAGCCTTCGGACCAGTCGCCATCTCTGCTTCGGCCAGCCGGTTCTCAACCGCCGCCGCAATCGCCGACACTCCGGTGATCCGCACGGGTTCAATTTCCGCGCCGGGCGTTACCGCCGCCGTTGCGCTAGGCGTTACTATAAACGTGCGGAACATTTCCGCTTCCAGCGAAAGCGCCGCTTCCTCCGCACTCAAGGTCGCCGGCTCCGCTACCCACCGCGAACCGCCTGCCACCAAGCTTCCGGGCGACGGCACGGTCGGGACTTCCGCATGCCCGGTGGCTGGTGTCAGCAAGCGCAACGCTTCGGCCAGATCCACATCGCTCGGCACCGGCTCTTCTGCCTCCGCCGGCTCCTGCTCCTGGGCCGCAACCGGGACGGCTGGCACCGCCCTCTCCGCCTTCAACTCTTCCGCTGGCTTCCCTGGA
The DNA here is from genome assembly GCA_041483535.1 of Terriglobia bacterium. GTDB lineage: Bacteria > Acidobacteriota > Terriglobia > Terriglobales > Acidobacteriaceae > Acidiflorens. Next base: position 1,296 of record JBGPFV010000265.1, read on the forward strand.
ATCCTTTCATCGGCCTTGTCTTCCCTGGCCGGCTCAACCGCGGTCGCCGCCGGAGCGAATATCGGCTCGTCGTCCCTGTCCACGGGCGCGGGCTCCTCCGCGAAAAGGGCAGGATTCACCGCCGGTGCAACGACTGCGGCCGGATCGCCACCCAGCGGGGTGACTTTGCTCGCCAGTTCCACGGGCTCGACCGGAATCTCGATTTCCGACTTGGCCTCGACCGCGAATGTCGGGGTTTCTACGGCTGCCGCCGCGGGCGCGACGTTCTCAACCGCGGCCGGCGCTGCAGTTTCCAGTGCTTTCTGCTCTCCTGCTTGCTCTTCTGCTTTCTTCTCTTCCGCCGCCCCCGCGGAGAATTCCACCTCAGTCTTTTCCGCAAGCGCGACCGCCGGAGCCTCAACCAGGTCCGTTGTTTCCGCCAGGGGTGCAGTATTCTGAGCCGATACCGGCCCATCAAGTTTCGCAACCAACGCGCTGAGTGCGTCCAGTTCTTCCGGCGTGATGTCCCGCGGAATATCTGGAACCACCGCTGGCTCCGCTTCCGGAGGCGCCTTCACCACGAACGCTTCGCTCGCCTCCGTCTGGCTCTTCCCCCTCCGGAAATCACGGAAAGTCACCCCGGCCGTGAAATCTTCTCGTTCTGGTTCCGGTTCTTCTTTCTTTCTCTTCGACGGAAACCGCAGGCGGCTCTTCCATCCGGTATCGAGGTCGGTGTTGCTTTCCGTTGGCTGTGGTACCACGCGGTCTTCGAGTCGCGTAATCGCAGTCAACAACTCGCTGGCCTCAAATGGCTTTACGATGTGAGCGTCGGCCTTCACCCGGCGCGCTTCTTCCGGCTTGAAGGGTTCCAGCTTGCCCACCGTCAGCAACACGGGAATGTGCGACGTTTCGGCCGAGTCTTTCAGACGCTGGCAAACTTCCAGCCCGCTGTAGCCGGGCATGTACACATCCAGCACGATCAGATCCGGTTTGAGTTCGGTGATCCGCTTGAGAGCGGCAGATCCGTTATTGACAGTGACCACGTCATACCCGGCATCAGCCAGGATCTTTCGTCCCATGTTCTGGGCCGTCACACTGTCATCGGCGAGCAGTATTTTCCGCGCCAAGCGTCATCCTTACGCCAAAAAAGGAGAGATAACGCGAAACTACCTTGTCCCTCAACCTAAGTCAACGATTCCGCACAGGTAACCGGTTACGACCGTTCCTAGCCTGTTGGGGGATGGGCTATTTCTGGGTCGTTGTGCCTTTGGTAACCTCAAGCTGCGGGATCTGGCGATTGCACCCGGTGCCTGGCGGCACCCGCGCTTGAACCCCATCTGAGTTCCAACCTCTAACCGCTAGAACGGGTTCAGTTTCCCTAAGCCCTTTTTCTTTTTCCTCTTGCTGGAAGAAATATCCGCCATCTCCTCGGTTTTCGCCGGCGCGGTGGAAGAGGCAGCGTTCGGCGCACCGCCGCTGCTGTCCAGTTGATTGCTCTGTTGCAGCGGGGGAAGTGCGTTCGGATCGGCCGCCACGTTCGGCTTCAGTTCGTTTGGATCCGCCACACTCGGCTTTAACTCCGCTGCCGCCGGTTCCTGTGCCGCAGGCTGGTCCGCGGCGGGTGCTGCCGACGGCTCTGCCGTTGCCGTGGGAGCGTCCGAACGCGGCGCCTCCTGGTTCGGCGCTACCGTTCCGTTTACGGTTTCCGCACTGACCTTATTGTCACCGCCCAGGCCCGCCGAATTGGTCACTCTCCTCACCACATCCGTTGCCGTCACCGGCGCCGCGTCGACCATCGTCGGCTCGCCCACGTGTGCGGCCTTGGCCACGTCCGGATGTTTCTCGAAGTTCCCCAGCATATTCGACATGATGCCGGCCTGTTGCCGGCTAGCCTCTTCCTTCTTGTTCTGTTCGAGCGCCGCCCGTGTCGGCCGCGGCACCGGCTGATGCAGCGCCTCCAGCCGCGCCTTCGCATCCAGCGCCCGATCCATCGCGGGATACCGCTTGATGATCCTCCCGTATGCCTCCGACGCATCCTTGGTCAGGCCCTCGATCATCTTCCCCTTGGAGACTTCGTTCATGCGCCCGTTCTTCCGGATGGCATCAATCTCGCCTTCGTACGATTGACCCAGCAAATACAAAGCCTCGTCCGCCCTGCTATACAACGGATACCGGTCCACCAGCGTTTTCAGGCGCGCAATCGCCGCTGGATACGCCAGCCGCAGATAATAGAACCGCCCGATGCCGAACTCGCGTTCCGCCAGCACTTCCTGCACTTCCCGCAGCCGCTGTTTTGCCTGCGGCAGCAGCTTGCTGTCCGGATACTCCATGATCAGCGACCGGTATTCCTCCTCGGCCCGCATGGCGTGCGTGTAGTCGCGGTCCGCTTTTTCCATCTCCTGATAGTGGATGTTCGCTACCTTCAGCTCCGCCTCGGCCGCCTCCGGCATATTGGGAAAGAACGTGCGGAAATCCTTATACTCGATCTCCGCCTGCTGCATCGCCGTCGTGCCGCCCTCGGCGTACCACGAATCCGCCACCGCTAGCTTCGCCCGCGCGATAAACTCCGAATCCGGATAGGTGTTGATCAGCGTCTGGAGCGTCATGCGCGACACGTCAAAGCGGTTGTGCTTCATGGCGTCCATGGCCCGGTCAAACAGCACCTTGTCGGGTTGCTTCGACCCGACGTTGGCCAGCGGATTCACCGATTTCTTGTTCGTGCATGCCACCGTCAACGTCAGCAGCACTGCCAGAAGTACGAAACTAGAATTCCGACGCATAAAAAACCTCTGCAATCTGACCTCTGACCTCTGCAATCCCCTACACCCGCTGCAAACTCGCGCTCCGCGCCGCTTCCAGCAGCGCCTGCGCATTCACCTTCGCATCGCCCTTGCCGAACACCGCATTTCCCGCCACCAGAATCTCCGCCCCGGCGCGCACCACTTCCGCCACCGTGTCCATTCCCACCCCGCCATCTACTTCGATGCGGTAGGAGTATCCCCGCGCCGCGCGAATTTCCGCCAGCTTCTTCATCTTGTGCAGCGTCGCTGGGATGAATTTCTGCGCTCCAAATCCGGGGTTGACGCTCATCACCAGCACGTAATCGACAA
>JBGPFV010000266.1:0-4376 GCA_041483535.1 Terriglobia bacterium
CACGGATTCGGTTGCCGATTTGCGCCAGCATTGCATCCAAACTTCTTCCATTCGGGCGGTGCAGAACTCTATTCCCTCTGCGTTGCGCAATTCATGAAGACCGTCGCTTGCGAACAGAACGCCGTCTCCCGGGTCGAGTTGTACGACGTGCCGGTCGTAAGTGGCGCCGGGGAACATTCCCGAAGGGAATCCACCCTCGCCCAGTTGCCGACACCCGGTTTCGGAGATCAAAAGGGGAAGGGGCATCCCGGCATTGGAGAAGATGAGTTCTCGCGTGGCGGGATTGAAAAGAGCGTACAAGGTCGAGCAAAAGCGGCCGTGGATGGGTCGCTGCACCAGGCGCTCGTTCAACAGGGCAAGAACTTTAGCGGTATCCGTCCCGCACTTGTGAATCCCGCGCAGGGTTCCCATCACGAGCGCGCCGTACATGGCCGCCGGCAACCCCTTCCCAGCCACGTCCCCGAGGTAGATGCCGATGAAACCATCCGGTAAAGGGAAGAAGTCGGCAAAGTCACCCCCTACGTCGGAGAAGGGTATGAAGCGGAACGCGATCTCGACCGACTTGTGGCAGAGCCCCCTGGTGGGCACCAGCGAGGATTGGATAAGTTTCGCCTCCCGTGCATGCTCGTCGCAAACACATTCGCGCGTGGAATTTTCTTTTGCCGACACCGATTTCGCCACGCCGGTCGCTTCAAACATGCCCTCACCATCCTAGTGGTCAGATCGGCAAAGCGCTGGTTTTGCATTAGTGCCCGACGGCCCGCGACGCCCAAGTGTCCAGCCGCAACCGCACAGACGAAGGCAACATCAGATTTCTTATTTCATCTTTGCACCGAAGTACCTCCTCACCCGCGGCCGAGTCATGTAGATCAGTAGCAGCCCCGCGATCGCCACCCCCGCCGCACCTTTCCAATGCTCTCCCCTCGTCAGATTCACCAGATCGCCCGCCGCGTTGATCGCAATCATCGCTGTTCCCAGAACCCAGCCCCAGTAACGACGCCGGAACCAACCGCCGGCAGCGGCGCACATCAATGCGGAGAGCACGATGAAGCCAAGCCCGGCACTCTTGCCCAACGTCGCGAGCTGAACATGGCCCGTCTCGTTCAGCACCCACAACCGATCAAGCACGGTCCCAGGTTTCAGCAGCGTAACGGCAGCATAGGCGGCCATGGTTGCGCCAAACAGGAAAAATACGCCAATCGGAACAAAGGCCCCCGGGCGTTGATCTTCGTCACTGCCCATCTTGTTTGTCCCTCATTCGTTCCTTGGTGGGACGGGCGGGGACGCCCGTCGCTCCACTTCTCCCTGCATCTTTCGCGAGTACGATAGCATCTTCTCTGTATGCCCCGGATCCAGATTCCGTCTCCACTGCGCCAGTACTCGGGGAAACAGGTCTCGGTTGATGTCCCGGCACAGACCGTGGGCGAGGCCTTGGCTGTCCTCGTCGCGCAGCATCCTGACTTGAAGCGCCACCTCTATACTGAGGATGGCAAGCTGCGCGCCTTCGTGAACGTCTACGTCAACGACGAAGACATGCGCTACCTGCAAAAAGAAGCCACCGCGGTTAAAGACGGCGATACTATTTCCATCGTGCCGTCAATTGCCGGCGGCTGCGTTATTATTCGAGTATGACCTGCGAACCGACACCGGGCCGAATGCGCCACCCCGCGCGCCGCCGCTGTCTGTAGTTCGCAAGCTAGTTCGCAAATTAGTTCGCCGTCAAACTGACTAAAATCTCAGAAGGACTTTATGGCCACCGTAACCGAAGCCCAACCCGAGGTTGTTTTAAGCAACGACGAAATTCTGCGCTACTCGCGCCACCTGATCATGCCCGAGGTGGGCATGGACGGGCAGCGGAAGCTGAAGGCTGCGAAAGTGCTGTGCATTGGAGCGGGCGGACTCGGTTCGCCGCTGGCACTCTACCTGACGGCTGCGGGCGTTGGCACGTTGGGCATCGTCGACTACGACGTCGTGGATTACACCAACCTGCAGCGCCAGATCATCCACAGCACCAACGACGTAGGCCGCAAGAAGCTCGACTCCGCCGCCGACAAACTGAACGCGCTCAATCCCTTCCTGAACCTGCGCCCGTTCGACATGAAACTGACCAGCGCCAATGCGCTGGAGTTGTTTCGTGAGTTCGACATCGTCGCCGACGGCACCGACAATTTCCCCACCCGCTACCTGGTCAACGACGCTTGCGTGCTCACCGGCAAGCCCAACGTTTACGGGTCGATTTTTCGCTTTGAGGGCCAGGCCAGCGTGTTCGCGACCGAAGAGGGACCCTGCTATCGCTGTCTCTATCCGGAGCCGCCGCCGCCGGGCCTGGTGCCTTCCTGCGCTGAGGGCGGAGTGCTGGGCATTCTGCCGGGTCTGGTCGGCGTGATTCAGGCGACCGAAACCATCAAGTTGATCCTGGGGCAAGGCGATTCGCTCGCGGGACGATTACTACTGATCGATGCGCTCGGCATGAAGTTCCGCGAACTGAAGCTGCGCAAGAATCCCGATTGTCCCGTCTGCGGCACGCATCGGACGATTACCCAGCTTATCGACTACGATCAGTTCTGCGGAATCCGAGGGCAGGAAGAACCCGCTGGAAATGACATCCCGGCGATCTCGGTGGAGGAGTTAAAGAAGAAGTTAGACGCCAAGGCCGACGTGTTTATTCTCGACGTGCGCGAGCCGCATGAATACCAGATCTGCAACCTGAGTGGATATCTCATCCCGGTCGGTGACATACCGAAGCGCGCGAATGAACTCGACAGTAGCCGCGAAATCGTGGCCCATTGTAAGATGGGCGGACGCAGCGCGAAAGCGGTAAACTTTTTGCGACGGGCGGGATTTACGAAGGTCTATAACCTGACCGGCGGCATCACGGCGTGGGCGGAGCGGATCGATCCTAAGATGCCTAAGTACTGATACCGGGAACGTAATCCATGGCAGGCGCGGTCATGGCAAGGAGAAGCTACGCCTCCATAGAACTATCGTCCCGAGCGAAGCGAGAGATCTGCAGTTCGCGCAGGATGCAGATCCATAGCTTCGCTCGGGCCGATTAAGTTTGTATGTCTCTTTCCGGGAAGTTAGTAAGTTACCGGCTTGACCCTCCGCTCATCTCGGCTTTCTCGGTCGCGCCGATGGCCAGAACGTACTTCTTGCCGGCGAAGCGCACTTCTGAAACCCTTGCCTTGCCGTTCGAGTGGTCTACAACCGCGGAATCGTAGTCGGACGCTTTGTCGAGCGCGACGACTCTTGCCGATGCCTTCGCGACTTCCTTCTTGCCCTGCATGAAGGTGACCTCGACGTTCGATCCCGTGCCGTCCCAGCGCAGTTGATACTCACCGGCGGCGAACTGTTGGCCGTTGACTTCGAACGGTTCCCGTATCTGCAGCGTACCTTTGTTGCTTGCGAACGCACTCGATGCGAGCAGCACGGCCAGCCCGAGCACAACGGTCTTTGCCAGGTGGTTCAGTTTCATTTGCTCCTTCGCTTTCTGCCCGGTTTCTGGCCGGGACGTTAGGGGCGGCTGGTGATAGTTCGAGGACGCTCGGCTGAGGGCTTGCCTTTCCCGTGCAAAGTCCTACAATGCGCTGGTCAGGGTGACGCAAAGAGACGCGGGCACTTACACCCGTGCTTTTTGCCGGACCCGGCGCATCCAGGGCCGCCAAACCATGCCTGCGCCAGTCCCGTCACCCTGCAAACTCTTTCAGTGGGTCGAAGTTGGTTTCGTCCACCCCACGTTGGTTCGCTACAGGATACGAATCCCAATTGGAGTAAGTTCCCGATTTCATTTCTTCTTTGCGAACCGTGTTTTTGCAAACATGCGTATTGGACGCTCCGAAGATCGGCGCGTTAGCAGGGCATGGTGGGTATTGCCGGAGTAACAAGGTCGGAGTGTCTTGTCAGGAGCGCAGGCTATGGTGAAGAGCTACCGATCCCTCGCTTCGTTCGGGCGACAAATCTAATTCATGATCTGCTAACTAATCTTCAGCACGATCTTGCCGTAGTTCTTGCCTTCCTGCATTAGCGTGTAGGCGGCGCGGGCTTCGTCTAACGGGAAAACTTTCCCGATCACGGGATGGAGTTTGCCGGCGGCCAGCCATTGGGAAAGCTGTTTCCACGCGGACTCCATGAGCGGGCGATTGGCGCTCAGATACGACAGCCAGAGCCCGTGGACGCTGGCGCCTTTGGCGTAGAGAAGGCGGGTGTCGAGTTGCGGAATTTCTCCCGTGGCGGAGCCGTAGACGATGACGCGTCCGAAGTCGCGCACGCAGCGAACGCTCTTTGCGACGTGCTCGCCACCGAGCATTTCGAAAACCGCGTCAACGCCCCCGCCGCGCGTGGGGTCGCCACCCGTCAGTTCTTTGATGGCTTCGACA
>JBGPFV010000267.1:0-4362 GCA_041483535.1 Terriglobia bacterium
CAGGCCGCGCGCTCCGGCCGAGATGGAAACTACGTCGAAGAGTTCGATGGTTTCGTCCACGTACACGGGAAAGTCGCGCTTGGCGGCGAGCGCGGTTACCCCGCCGCGAATGTAGCCGGTGAGGGTTTGCAGTTCTTTCACGGGGACGAGCTGAATTTTTCGTTCGCCCGCGGCGGCCGCCAGCGCCTTCAAGTTCAGTTCCTGGTTTCCGGGGATCACGGCCATGGCGATTCCGTTGCGGTCGCCGCCCGCGACCAGCGTCTTGAAAACCTGCTCGGGCGGCAACCCGATCTTGGCGGCAACCGTTTCGGCGGCGAGATCGTTGGGGTCGACCTCGTACTCGCGCAGTTCGTAGTGGATTCCCAGCTGATCGAGCAACCGCACCGCATTCGTCTTAGAAACCGACTCTTTCGCCATAACTGATTGAATTATAAATACTTTACAAGTAAGTCCTTATTTCTCAAAGACCTGGCAAATAAACACTGCTAAGTCTTTGATTCCAAAAGACCGCGACCAGGGGGCCTTCCAAATGTCAATTTCAAAGCCCGTTCCGACAGTTCCAAAACCCGTAATCGTGCAAGAATTGGAACCGCAATCGACTTCTTCCCGGAGGCTCCTTGTGCGTCTTCTGCTGCATTGGGTTCTAAGCGCGGTAGCGGTGTGGATCGTTGCCCACCTCGGGCTGGGCATCAGCGTCAGCGGACCGAAGGCGGCGCTAATCGCGGCTGCGGTCATCGGGCTGATCAACGCAACGATCGGGCTGTTGCTCAAGATACTCACCTTTCCGCTAACGATCGTGACGCTTGGCCTGTTCTGGTTCGTGATCAACGCGCTCATGCTGGAACTGGCGGCATGGCTGGTGCACGGATTCGCGGTGCGGAACTTCTTCGCGGCGTTTATCGGCGCCATCGTACTGAGCATCGTGAGTTCGGTGTTGCAGTGGCTGGTCATGCCAAAACGCAACCGGAGCTAAGACAGCTGTTTGTTTGCCGAGCGCAACTCGGCAAAAACCCGCTGCACCTGCTGTTCGGTGGACTCGAGCGATCCGGAGTTATCGATTACGAAGTCGGCGGCTTTGATTTTTTCTTCGTCGGGAATTTGCGCGGCCATGCGGCGAGTTACTTCGGCGCGGGCGGCGTCTTCGGAAATGCCCAGGCGGCGGGCGTAACGGAGAATGCGCTGTTCGGGATGGCAGGTTACGAGGATCAAACGGTCGAAGGGGGCGGCGGCGCCGGCTTCGAGGATGAGGGCCGCTTCGACGATGGCCATGGCGTTCGGGTCGCGTTGGCCGATTTCTTCCATCCACTCGTTTTGGTGGGCGACGACGGCGGGATGCACAATTTCGTTGAGTTCCTTGACGCGCGGGGGCACGCCAAATGCGGCCTCCGCCAACCGGGGACGGTTGATGGTTCCGTCGGGATTCAGGATTTCGCGGCCGAAGCGGCGGACGACTTCCTCATAGACCGCGTGGCCGGGCTGCATGAGCCAGTGCGCGACGGCATCGGCCTGAAGCAGGTGCGCGCCGAGTTTTAGAAACATTTCGCCGACCACGGATTTGCCGCTGGCGATGCCGCCGGTGAGGCCGAGTTTTAGCAAGCGATGCTCACGGTGTCGATACCCAATCAGCAAAATTCCCGTAGAGACGCGGCTTGCCGCGTCTCCCCAGCCACAAGCGGAGACGGGGCAAGCCCCGTCTCTACAGCTAAATTCCGCGCCGCAGCATGGCGGCTTTTACCGTATTGGCCATCAGCATGGCGATGGTTAGCGGACCCACGCCTCCGGGGACGGGCGTGATGGCTCCGGCAATTTCGGCTACCTCGGGGTGAACGTCGCCCACCAGGGTCGAGCCTTTGGCCAGAAAAGTTTCTTCGCGTTTCTTGTTTTCGGGCTTGTTTCCGGGGAAGAAGCGGTCGAAATCTTTCCGGTCGGTGATCCGGTTGATTCCGACGTCAATCACGGTGGCGCCAGGCTTCACGTAGTCGCGGGTGACCATGCCGGCGCGGCCAATCGCCGCTACTAGAATGTCGGCACGGCGGCAAACTTCGGGCAGGTCGCGGGTTTTCGAGTGGCAGACGGTAACGGTGGCGTTTTGATTGAGCAGCAGCATGGCTACGGGCTTGCCGACAATGTCGCTGCGTCCGACGACCACGGCTTCTTTCCCGGCGACGGGAATCGCACTGCGCTTTAGGATTTCCATGACACCGGCCGGCGTGCAGGGCACCAGGCCGGGACGCTGCGTGGAGAGGTAGCCCACGTTCATGGGATGGAAACCGTCGACGTCTTTGGCGGGATCGACCGCCAGCAGAACTCGCTTGGCATCGACGTGCGCGGGCAGAGGCAATTGCACCAGGATGCCGTCGATCTCGTTGCGGCGATTCAGGCAGGCGATCAGGTCGAGCAGTTCCTCGGTGGTCGCGCCTTCGGGGGGCGTGTGCTGTTCGCTGTAGAGGCCGACTTCCTCGGAGCTCTTGACCTTGCCGCGAACGTAGACCTCGGATGCGGGGTTGTGCCCGACCAGCACCACGGCGAGGCCGGGACGCACTCCCGTTATGGCCAGGGCTTTCGCTTGGGCGCTGACTTCCGCGCGAATTTCAGCGGCTATTTTGGTACCGTTGAGAATCCTGGCGGGCATCGCACCTCGCTGCGGCTGGCAGTGAAAGGCGATTCTATCGCATCGGCAGCCTCGGCAGTTTCAGCGGGCCCGTTTCTTTACCATAGAGGTCACAGGGGCGAGGCAGACCTTTTGCCGACCCCTTCATTGTAGAATGGAGCGATTATGATTTCGCAGGATCTGCTTGACATGCTGGTCTGCCCGGTTTGCAAAAAGCCAGTGGTCCCGACCGCGAACGGGAATGGTCTGAGATGCGGCGAATGCCGCCGTGTGTACCCCATTCAGGACGACATTCCGATCATGCTGGTGGACGCCGCTACCATCGACGCCGCCTGAATCCGGAGAAGGCCGAGCACCCGACAAAGGACAAAGTTCGGTTTCCTCCCGTCTCGAAACGACATTTTGTGTCATTTCGTGTCAATCCCGCAACGGTGACGTTCTCGTGTTTCCCAGTTGCCTGCCGATGATATCCCCGCAACCTTTTGCAAACTCTTGGGTTCTAGCAACTAGAGGTTCCAGGAAACCGACTCTGGTGGTGTACCAAAGTTACGGCGCTAGGATTGCTGTAACGAAGTATGCTGCCGATGAATCCAATGGGAGCAACGGTGGGGGGTCGAAGATGAGAATAGCCATGAAAGAAACGTTTACGGTGACGGAACTGTGCGCCTTGCGAAACGACCTGATCGAGGGCGGCATGGTGGATTCCCGCGAAGCCGCGGAGTTGCTGCAGGTTTTCTTGGCGGGGCGTGGCTATGGGGTTTCGCAGACCGCTGCCATCGACGCGGCCGGGCGGGTGGAAATGGCGGGCTGTTCTCTGCCGGTTTTGGCGCGTGAACTGGAGGGGTTGGCGCTGGTGATGTGAGCTTTCGCGCATCGATTCCGAGGTTTCGCGCATCGAATAGAGAGAGTTAAAAAAGCGAGGTTAACGGGAAACTGATCTAGCTCAACTCAGCGATCGACAGTTTCTCAGCACGAAGCGCCGGGCACAATCGCCCGGCCTTTTGTATTTGGCCCATTTTTCCGGCACTTGTTCTTCTGAGCAATTCCGGGCCTTGGGACTTGCTCAATACTTCCCACTTTTCCCTGCGCTGAAGCGCCGGGCTATTGGCAGACGTCCCTCCGGGGCTGGATTCTCGGGTAGTTCGCTAGGGTTGGACGGCGAGGGCGCCCGTTCCTACACAGGCTATACCTTTTTAGCGAGAGACCGCCTTCTGCACAGCGGATCGCAGCTCGTTATACGAAAGCGCTCCCGGATGATACATCGCCACCTGTCCGGCGCGATTCAGGAGGACTAGAGTCGGCGTCGTACTGGCTCCGTAAGCAGCAAAATTTTGTTGGCTCAACGGCACGGGCATATCCAGCAGGCTCGAATAATAACGCTGGCGGACGGATTCGATATAGGCCCGTTCCTGCGCCGGCGAAGCGTCGGCCCCTCGCGCCGCATAGCCGTAGAGTTGGGTTGGCCCGATGACGACCAGGCCCTCGCGAGCAAACTCCTGCCGCAAGCGGGCGATTACGGAGATTTCGGCCTTGCAGTCCACACACCAATGCGCCCAGAAGAACAAAAGAACCGGCGAACCTTTCAAGGACGCCAGAGCTGGCGGCTTCGGTCCAAGATATTGCGTCGCATGTAGTGGCGGCGCGGGTTGACCGACCAGAGCCAGCAGATTGAGATTCTTCTGCAGTCGCGCTCGAATGGATGTGTTTCCATAGCGCGCCAAAGCCGAGCGCAGCAGGCTAACCGCTTTCGC
>JBGPFV010000268.1:0-4315 GCA_041483535.1 Terriglobia bacterium
AAGCCGGCAGTCCCAGCAGTTCGCCAATTTCTGAAGCTGTGGTAGGACCGAGATGTGCCATCCATCCCTGCACCGCGAGGAGCACGGCGTCCTCCAGGCTCGGTGTAGAGACGCGGTTTGCCGTGTCTCCGTTCGCACTACCGGTGCTCTGGTTTGCAGCGTGAGACGGGGCAAGCCCCGTCTCTACGGGATGCATGGCGTGGAACCATTCGATCCGTTCGGCGGCTACCCAATAGCATTTGCCCGCAGCCTCGGCCACGAGCGCGCGATTCTCGAGTTGCAGCCGATCGAAGAATGCATTCCAGTTGGTTGTAAGCTGCGAGCGGTTTTCCTGACAGCTGATAGCTGAGAGCTGAGAGCTTGCTGGCATCGCTACCAGCGTATGCAGCACATCATGCAGCTCATCCGCGTCGCGCACATCCGGCCATGCTTCCTGCTGAACCCGCGCTATGGCCGTGGGATCGAGCGCGCCGACTTCCTCCAGCACCGACGCCGGCAATACCCGTCGCATCTCGACTGCTCGCGCCCGGCGCTCTTCGAGTGGCGCGTCATCGAGGTAGGCGTACGGATTCGCATTGAGAATTTCGTGGGAGAATTGCGACGGCACCGGCGTGTCCACCGCCAGACAGCGGATCCGTCCTTCTTCGATCCCGCGCAGCACATCGCGCAGCCCATCGATATCCAGTGCCTCGGTAAGCACGTCTTTCATGACCTCGCTCACCAGCGGATGGTCGGGAATCTTGATGTCGCCTTCGATGTTCTCGAAGCACGCCGCTACATCGGGGAACACCGAAGCGAGCAGATCGTCGGAGCGCATGCGCTGAATCTGCGGCGGAACTTTCTTGCCGCCCTGAAAACGCAGCAGGGCCAGGGCGCGCGTCGCATCCCACCGCCAGCGCGTTTGAAAAATCGGAGAAGCCAGCGCCGCCTGTTCCAGGATGGGCGGCATGCTCTCGGAAGCCAGGAATTGAAAAACATCGGCCAGCGGAAAACTGTGCTGCTCGGCCAGAGCGATGTTCAACCCGTTGTCGGTGGCCGCCGCCTGCAATTCGAAATTGAAGCCGCGGCAAAAACGCTTGCGCAGAGCCAGTCCCCAGGCTTTGTTGATGCGGCCGCCAAACGGCGCGTGGATGATCAGCTGCATCCCGCCGCCCTCGTCGAAAAATCTCTCGGCGATGATCGTCGTTTGCGTCGGCACATCGCCCAGCACGGCGCGGCCTTCGAGCGTGTATTGAATCAATTGCTCGGCGCCGGAGAGATCGAGCCCGCATTCTTCGCGCAGCCAGCCCACGGCCTCAGCGACCACCGGCAAATTCCGCCAGCCTTCAACGGGGACCACGCCGGGCAGCCGGTCGCTGATCTCTTTTCGCAGCTCACCTAACTGCGCGGAAAGTTCGGCCGTGCGCGCCGGAGCTTCTCCACGCCAGAACGGGATCCCGGGCGGAGCGCCCTGCGCGTTTTCCACCAGGATGCGCGACGATTTGCCTTCGATGCGGCGAATTCGCCACGACGTGTTTCCCAGCAACATGACCTCTCCGGCCATGCTCTCGACCGCGAAGTCTTCATCGACGGTTCCAACGACGCCGCCCTCCGGTTCGGCGACCACGGTGAACAGGGCATTGTCGGGAATCGCGCCGCCGCTGGTAATCGCCGCCAGTCGCGCGCCGCGCCGCGCTCGCAGCTTGTGATTGATGCGGTCGTGATGCAGGTATGCGCCGTAGCGGCCTCGCTGCGAAGCCATTCCTTCCGAAAGCATCGTGAGCACGGCGTCGAACGTCTCGCGCGAAAGATTGCGATAGGGATAGGCCCGCTTTACGAGCGCGAATAATTCATCTTCGTCCCACCCGTCGTTGGATTGATCGCCCGACTTGTTAGCCGTCGCAGCGCTGCCCGAAGCCGCGCAGCACGCGACAATCTGCTGCGCTAGTACATCGAGTGAAGCTTCGGGAAAAATCAGACGATCGAGTTCACCCCGGCGAATTGCCCGCACCAGCACGGCGCATTCCGCCAGGTCGTCGCGCGTGGTGACAAAAAACCTTCCCTTGGGGACCGCACCACGCCAGTGGCCCGACCGCCCCACGCGCTGCAAAGCAACCGCAATCGAGCGCGGCGAACTGATGTGACACACCAGATCTACCGTTCCTATGTCAATGCCAAGTTCGAGCGATGCGGTTGCGACCAGCACCTTCACCTGGCCTTCTTTCAGCTTGCGCTCCGCCTCCAGACGCAGCTTGCGCGCCAAACTGCCGTGGTGCGCGGCCACGTTTTCTTCACCCAGGCGCTGACCCAGTTGATGGGAGATGCGCTCGGCCAGCCGCCGCGTGTTTACGAACACCAGCGTCGAGCGGTGCGCGTCCACCAATTGCACAATGCGCTCATAAATCTCGTCCCACATCTCGTTCGAAGCCACCGGGCCAAGTTCGGAAGAAGGGACTTCGACTCCAAGATCGAGCGTGCGCTTATGCCCGACGTTGACGATCACGGGAACCGGCCGAACTCTTTGAGAATCGGAGTTCCCCGCCAGGAAGCGCGCAACTTCTTCAATCGGCTTCTGCGTCGCGGAAAGCCCGATGCGCACGGGCGGACGGTGAGTCAGCGCTTCCAACCGTTCCAGTGAAAGCGCCAGATGCACGCCGCGCTTGTCATCGGCCACGGCGTGAATTTCGTCCACAATCACGGTCTCCACATCGCGCAAAATCGCCCGGCTCTTCTCCGCCGTCAGCAGAATGTAGAACGACTCCGGTGTAGTAACCAGAATGTGCGGCGGACGCTTCAGCATGAGGCGCCGGTCTTTCATCAACGTGTCGCCCGTGCGCACCGCCGTCCGTATCTCCGGCATCAGCAGCCCGCGATCGCCGGCCATCTGCAGAATCTCTCCGAGCGGAATTTCAAGATTTTTCTGGATGTCGTTGCCCAGCGCCTTGAGCGGAGACACATAAAGAACTTCAGTGCGGTCGCGCAATTCGCCCGCCAGAGCCTTGCAAACGAGGCGATCAATGCAGGCGAGGAAAGCCGCCAGCGTTTTGCCCGATCCCGTCGGAGCGGAGATCAGCGTGGTATGGCCGGCAAGGATGTGCGGCCAACCTTGCTCCTGCGGCTCAGTCGGCGTCGAGAAGCGCGCGGTGAACCACTCCTGCACCAGCGGATGAGCCCAGGCCAGGGAAGGGGAGACGGCGGACGGCATGGGAGTGATTGTAGCGGGAATTCATAGTTTCGTAATTTCTTCGCCCTCGCTGCCTCCGCACATGCCGCGCGTGCTTCCATTCCATCTTGACTATGACTGTGAATGTGAATATGATGAATATGAATAATTCATGGAATGAACACATTCAAGGAGGACCGACCATGCCCAGCACAAGAGTCGCCGCACTCACGAGAGAGGACATAACGGCCGCCGCCAAGAGATTGCGCGCCTCCCGTCCCGCGAAGTGGACCGTGATCGTAGAGGGGCGGGAGTTGCCTGCCAGACCGCTCATTCTGGAGGCCGCAGGAGTGCCACCGAACGATCCCACGAATTCTCATCAGGCCGTCAAAATCCTGGCGGATTGGGGATTCGATGTTCGATATGAGGGCAAGGCGACTCCAGGCAAAGGAAAACCGGAGTCGCAAGCGGCCATGGAAGAGTTAATCCGCAGCCTGCGCGGATCCTGCAAGGGTGACGATTCCATCGCTGCAGCTCGCGAGCGCGAACACCGGTTGGAGAAATGACCCGAAGCTACGTTCTGGATGCGAATGCGCTGATCGACTTTGTCGAGTCCGGACCCGGCATGCGCAAAGTCGATCTGTTACTCCACGCAGCGGCGCTAGAGCAAAATGAAATCTTCGTGTCGGTCATGAATCTTGGCGAGGTCTTCTACTGGTTGTGGATAAAGCGCAGCGAAGAGCAAGCCCGTCAGACGCTCGATGGTTTCTCCCGCCTGCCGATCCAGATCGTCCCGGTTGATCTTCCCCAGGCCATCAAAGCTGGCGAACTGAAGGCGCTTCACAAGATCCCCTACGTAGACTGCATCGCCGCCGCTCTTGCCCTGCAGCATCGTGCCACCCTCGTCACCGCCGACCGTGACTTCGAAAAACTCGGCCGCCACTTTTCCGTCGCTTGGCTCCCCCGCCGTTGAAAAGCCCAATTCGCGCAGCACGGAGTTACGTCGAAAACAGCCGCGCCGGCAGCACCGACGCGTAGTTTTGGAAATCCCGATCGGTGGTGAAAATGGTCCAGCCGCGGCGGTGGGCGGCGGCGCAGATCAGGAAATCGACCGGTGATCCAGCAATGCCACGGCTACGGCATTGGTTGCTCATGCGGGCAGCGTCTTCGTAA
>JBGPFV010000269.1:0-4291 GCA_041483535.1 Terriglobia bacterium
AATTTTGTCGGCGAAGACCGGCATCAGCACGGTGTAGGGCATACCGACCAGGCTGATTAGGCCAAGCAGCAAAAGCAGGGCGCGAATGACCTTCGTCCGGTTGACCCAGCGAAAGCCTTCGATAATGTCCTCAATCGGCGAATGCTTGCTGGTCCGCGGAGCGCTGCGCACGTTCATCAGCATCAGGCCGACGATCACGGCGATGTAGCTAATGGAATTGGCGGCAAAGCACCAGCCTTCGCCGATTTTCGCCACCAGAATTCCGGCGATGGCCGGGCCGATGACGCGCGCGCCGTTGAACATCGAGGAATTCAGCGCGATGGCGTTCATCAGGTCCTCCTTGCCGACCATGTCGACGAGGAAGGACTGCCGGCCGGGAATATCGAACGCGTTCACCACTCCGAGCAGGGCCGCCAGCACGAAGATGTGCCATACATGGATGCGCCCGCTCAGCGTGAGCCAAGCCAGAGTGCCTGCGAGGATCATGGATGCGATCTGGGTGGCGATCACCAGCCGCTGGCGATTAACGCGGTCGGCGGTGATCCCTCCGAACGGAGCCGTAAGAAAGACGGGAATCTGGCTGGCAAAGCCGACGCTTCCCAGCAGCAGGGCGGATTTCGTCAGGCGGTAGACGAGCCACGCCTGGGCCACGGTCTGCATCCAGGTGCCGATGAGAGAGATCAGTTGTCCGCTGAAGAAGAGCTGAAAGTTGCGGTGGCGCAAGGCGCGCAGGGTGGTGGCCCATTTCGGGCGCGACGCGGCTTTCGCTTCCGCTTTTTCAGCGGTGACAGAATTTTGCTGCTGAGTCAATCTCTTAGAACTTTTTCACATCTTTGGGATGAGGGCAACCGGGGCGAGGATGCAAAGCGGAACAGAGAGTGGAGTGACGGGCGTCCTCGCCCGTCCGGAGGGCGCCGGGGCGGGCGAGAGCTTGCCCTGAGCGTGCCGAAGGGACGCCCGTCGCTCCATCAGGCCTGATTTCCACAGCCGGCACCGACTTCGAACTTCCCCGCCGGCCCGATCCGCGATAGAGTTAGGTTCCTCCGATTCGAGAGAGCCGGATCGGGAAAGGATGAGCGATGAGCACAGATCCCAATCGTCTGGAACATCGTTTGGAACGCCGAGGCGCGCAGCGTTTTGAAGTGCACCTGCCGTTGTCGGTTCATTTCGAAGGACGGACTGTGCCCGGTTTCACGCAGGACTTGAGTGGCCGTGGAATCTTCTTTTACGCCGAAACGGCGCTCCCGCAAGGGGCGGTCGTGGAATTGACTTTTACCATGCCGTCCGAGATCACCCTGACGGAAAACATGCCGGTTCGGTGTCGCGGACGAGTGTTACGTTCCTCGGCTGCGCAGGCGCGTCATTCTCAGGATAGCCAACGAAGCGGGATCGCCGTGCAACTCGATTCCTATGAGTACTTGCCCTCCGGCGAGCCCGCCGCTCAGTTCGTGCGAGTTTCGTCCGCCAGTGCCGCCGGCGGAGCTTCCGGCCCGGCGCCGCGCTGAGGCTGGTTTTTCGACGGGTGCGGTCGTGGGTCGCCTTCCCAGTGCGCCGTCACTTCGAAATCACAAACTCGATTCTCTTGGACTATAATCCCGTCCACCGATGGCTCTGACCTCTGGCACGAAACTTGGCCCCTACGAAATCCAATCCCCGCTGGGCGCTGGCGGCATGGGCGAGGTGTACCGCGCGCGCGACACCCGCCTCGATCGCACCGTCGCGGTCAAGATCCTGCCCGCGCATCTTTCTTCCAATCTCGAGGCCAAGCAGCGCCTGGAGCGCGAAGCTCGCGCCATTTCGTCGCTGAACCACCCCAACATCTGCACCCTGCATGACATCGGCCACCAGGACGGAACCGATTTCCTGGTCATGGAATATCTCGAAGGGGAGACCCTGGCCGATCGCCTCATGAAGGGGCCGCTGCCGTCTGAACTGGTACTGAAGTACGGGATCGAGATCTGCGAGGGCCTGGAAAAGGCCCATAAGAGCGGAGTGATCCACCGCGACCTGAAGCCGGGCAACATCATGCTGACCAAGTCCGGCGCCAAGTTGATGGATTTCGGATTGGCCAAAGCAACGCCCGCCCACGAACCGCCTCCGTCATCCAGCTTGACCATGACGATATCGGGGCCTTCGGGCCAGCCACTGACCGCCCAGGGCATGGTGTTGGGCACGTTCCAATACATGGCGCCCGAGCAATTGGAAGGCAAGGAGGCCGACGCGCGCTCCGACATCTTCGCCTTGGGCGCGGTGTTGTACGAAATGGCCTCGGGCCGGCGAGCCTTCACGGGCAAGAGTCAGGCCAGTATTGTGGCCGCGATTCTGGCTTCCGACCCGCAGCCCATTTCGGCGGTACAGCCCATGTCGCCACCCGCACTCGACCGGGTGGTGCGGACCTGCATGGCGAAAGATCCCGACGAGCGCTGGCAAACGGCCCACGACGTCAAACTGCAACTGCAATGGATTGCCGAGGCCGGCTCAAAGGCAGGCATTCCCGCGCCCGTGGCGGCACGACGGCGGGTCTCGCAGAAACTGGCTTGGACGGTAGCCGCCGTAGCCGCCGCGGTTGCCATTACATTTGCCATTGGCTTTGTGTTGCGCGCCCCCGTGCCCGTCCGCCCATTGCGGGTCAGCATTCTGCCCCCAGAGAAGTGCTCCTTTGATCCGCTGAGCATCGCCCTTTCGCCCGATGGCGCCAAGCTGGCGTTTGTGGCATCGGCCCCCGGAGGAGCCCCGCAACTATGGGTGCGTCCCCTGGATTCAACCGCCGCCCAGCCGTTGGCCGGGACCGACGATGCCTCTTTCCCCTTCTGGTCGCCCGACAGCCGCAGCCTGGGATTTTTTGCGCAGGGAAAACTGAGGATCATTGATGCGAGCGGAGGAGCGGTGCAAACTCTGGCCGACGCTTCCCAGCCTCGAGGCGGTGCTTGGGGACCCGATGGCACTATTCTGTACACCCCCGATGCTGCATCGGTCATGTTCCGCATCCCGGCGGCTGGCGGAACACCGTCACACGCGATCGGCGATGAAAAGACAACCACAACGATTGGGTCCCCGCGTTGGCCGGCATTTTTACCCGATGGAAGACACTTTATCTTTTTTCAATTCGCTGCCGACAGTTCGGGACGGGGGAATATTCATCTGGGCACGCTCGATTCGCAGCAGGACACAGTCCTGGTGGACTCGGATTACCGTGCGCAATACGCCAGTGGACACCTGTGGTTTGTCCGCGGCGGAAATCTGATGACCCAGACCTTCGATACCAAGAAACTGAAATTGACTGGAAATCCTGTACCCATCGCTGAGCAGGTCCGCGGTGAGACTCGGGGAGCGGCGGCGTTTTCACTCTCGAGTGATGGCAAGCTGATCTTCGCCGGCGGGCAGGCGACTACTCTCGACCTGGCATGGTACGACCGCAGCGGCAAGAAGGGCGACATCATTGACAGCGGAACCTTCCAGGACGCTCACATCTCGCCCGATGGAAAGAAAGTCTCGGCGGCGCGGGCCGATGCTGCGGGACACCTGGAGATTTATATCTACGATCTGGCCCGCGGCACCAAGTCACAATTTAGTTTCTCGCAGTCCAGAGATGACGATCCCATCTGGTCTCCCGATGGGAACACCATTGTTTTCGACTCCGCGCGCAACGGGAAGATTGACCTCTACACTCGGCCGGCCAATGGCGCCCGCCAGGAGGAATTGCTCTATCACGACGATTCGGACAAGTACGCCAGCAGTTGGTCCTCGGACGGAAAATACATTGCCTACGAAACCATCGCCAATACCCGCATCGGTGTATGGGTGATGCCCATGTTCGGCGACCGTAAGCCCTTTGCCTTTGTGCAGGAGAAGTACAACGTCCGTTTCCCCGTGTTTTCGCCAGATACAAAATGGATGGCTTTTACATCGTTCGAAGCTGGGCACCCCCAGGTCTATGTTGTGGCCTTCCCCAAACCCGCCGGCAAGTTCCTGGTAGGGGAAGGTCAGGAACCAGTATGGAGCCTTAACGGCAAGGAAATCCTCTACCTGGATGACCACTCGCGCGTGGCGTCGGTGGAAGTCACCGCGCACGGCGATAGCGTGGATCTGGGTAGGCCGCAAATCCTCTTTTCTGCCCAGGCTGCGGGGTTCAACCAGTTCGAGGCCAGCGCCGACGGCAAGCGCTTGCTGATGATGCAGCCGCCAGTGCAGGAGTCGCCCAGCCTGACCCTGGTGGTGAACTGGCCGCAGGAACTCAAGAAATAGAATCTGGTCTTTCCCGCGGAGCTTCTGGGTAGGAACCCAGGGGATG
>JBGPFV010000270.1:0-4290 GCA_041483535.1 Terriglobia bacterium
ACAACCGCAAAGTCCAGCTTCTCCCAGCCCATGCCGCGCGCGGCGGTCAGGAACTCATTGCTGATAGCGGTGGTGGGAAGGGGAACATTCAGCTTGCGGCCCAACTCCATCGCCAGCAGCATGTCCTTCTGCATCATGTTGACGTCGAACCACGCTTCTTCCGGTTGCTGCAACACGAAAGGACCGCGATACACGATCATCGGCGAAGCGATCGCGCTGTGAATCATTACGTCCACGGCAACCGCGCGTGCAATTCCGCTCTTTTCCGCCAGCAGCACTCCTTCCGAAAACGCCAGCATCTGCGCCGCTAGCTGCAGATTCAGCGCGATCTTCATTGACAGCGCCACGCCGTTGTCGCCGACGTGCGTTACCTTCGGTCCAATATCCAAGAGCAAAGGATTCAGCCGCTCGAACGTTTCCTTGCTGCCACCGACCATCACGGAGAGCTTGCCTTGCTGCAGGGTGATGACGCTGCCTGAAACCGGCGCGTCGATCATGTCGGCGCCCTGCTCGCGAACTTTCGCAGCCAGCGCGCGGCTCACTTCCGGGCTCACGGTGCTCATGTCAATGTGGAACTTGCCAGCGCCAATACCAGCCAGCAAACCATCGGGGCCGTCCGTGACCGCTGCGAGCGCTGCGGCGTTCGTCACCATGGTGAACGTCACATCCGACGCAGCCGCCACCGCCTTCGGAGAGCCGGCAAACTTCATCCCCTGGTCGATCAACCACTGCGCCTTGGAGCGCGTCCGGTTGTAGCCGGTCACCGTGTGCCCTTTTTCGAGCAGGCGGGCGACCATATTGCCGCCCATCACACCGAGACCGATGAATCCAAGTTTTGCCATTTAACCATTCCCTTTCGCTATGAGTTCGGTTTTGCAGGCGAACCGCCTCTGGCCGATGAAGACGAATCCGCCAGCACCTGCTGGAGATGAGCGCGCATCGCCTCTCGCGCCCCCTCCGCATCGTGCTGCTCGATGGCCGCCAGGATTCGCTTGTGGTGGTACTGCCCCCGCTCCGGCCCGCCGTCCACATTGAAAATCCGGCTGCGCTGCTCCCGCAAAAGACCGACAATCGAATCCAAAAGGGAGAGAATCAGCGGGTTCCCGGCCGCTTCGGCCAGCGCTAAATGGAAATCGAGGTCCGCTTCCACGTAAGCGTCGGGATCGCGCAGATTGCGATCCATCACCGCCACCGCTTCCCGCATGGTGCTCAGCAGTTGTTCCTCAATTCGGGGAGTAGCCAGTCCGGCAATCTCCGGCTCCAGCACCAGGCGCAATTCGGCCAGGTGCGCCGAGCCTTCCTGCTGGTTGACGCGGATCATCAGATCCAGCGATTGCCGAATCGCCTGGGAAGTCCCATTGGTCACAAAGGTGCCGCGCCCGGAATAAGCTTCGACCAAGCCTTTTTCACGCAAGGTCTTCACGGCTTCGCGCACTGCGGTGCGGCTGACCCCAAAGCGCTGGGCTAGATCGCGCTCCGCCGGCAACTGGTCGCCGGGCTTGAGTTGGCCCTTCAGAATGGAGTCTTCCACCTGCTGCACAATTTGCTCGTACAAGCGAGACGTCTTTACTATCCGGTACACCGGCTTGGCGGCTAGAGAGTCTACCGCTTCGTTGGTCATTGGAACCTCAATCATACCAGCGTAGGGACTCATATCGGTATAATGGTCCAACCAATCTACCACACACCAGAAGACGCGGCACGTGTCTTTTTTACAGCTGGGCCTACACGCTCTAGAACAAGAACCGAACACTCGCTGGCGGGCGTCGGTTTATGGTCAGACCACAATACTACTTGACAGGTAGGCCGCGTCAAGGCTATATCTTCAAATCGCCCGATCTTTTTTCTCAGATCAAAACCGGTCGCAAGGGGTGCGGCCAGAAAACTTGGCCCATCCTCTTTGAGGACTTGGAGGTCCGTAATGCATTTTCCGTCGAATGGCATTCGAGTCGTAGGCATCGTCTGCCTGGTGCTCGCCGTTTCTATTCCCATGTTTTCCCAAACCACATCTGGCCGCATTCTTGGGAGCGTTAACGATCAGTCCGGCGCCGCTGTGGCTGGAGCCGCAGTGGTCATCACCGATGTTCAGCGCGGCACCACTCGCGCTGTCGCCACCGACGATTCCGGAAACTACGTCGCGGCGCAGTTACAGCCCGGAGTTTACAAAGTTCGCGCGGAAGCGAAGGGTTTCAAAACGGTGGAGCGCCCCAATATCGGCGTGGAAGTCGCGCAGGACGTGCGCGTCGACATCGCGCTCCCCACCGGACAGGTTTCCGAAACCGTGGTCGTTACCGACGAGGTTCCCTTGGTCAACACCACCTCCTCGACCTTGGGTGGCACACTCAGCAACGCCGAGATCAATGACCTGCCGTTGAACGGCCGCAATTACGAGAACCTGCTCCAACTGCGTCCCGGTGTGGAACGATATCCCGGCGGCGGATTCTCCACCACGAGCACGAACGGACTGCGCGCGGAAGACAACGCCTACTTCGTCGAGGGCCTGTTCAACAGCGAGCCCTACTCCGGCCAGGCCATCATCAACGGCGCCGGGATCGCCGGCGATTCGGCGACCATTCTGCCCATCGACTCGATTCAGGAATTTAACGTCGAAGAACTCGCGCCAGCCGAATTCGGGTGGAAGCCTGGGGCGGTGGTTAACGTCGGTCTCAAGTCCGGCACCAACCAGATTCACGGCACCGGTTTCGCCTTTGGCCGCGATGGTGTAATGGACGCGCGAAACTTTTTCAACACCGTACCGAACACCAAGCTGGCAAGAACGCTCGAACAATACGGCGTGAGCGTCGGCGGCCCGATCGTCAAAGACAAGGTCTTTTTCTTCGGAGCCTACGAAGGGCAGATTTATGGCGTAGGAAACTCTTTCGGCGGCGTTACCAGCCCGTCCATGATTTCGATGTCCACGCCCTCCACCCCAAACTGTCTCTTCGGTGCTATGACCGGCGACTGCGCCAACAGCATTCCCGATGTGATTGCGGATCTCCAGGCAGGAGGGATCACGCCCAGCCCCGCCAGCTTGAATATCGCTGGCTGTGCGCTCTCCGGCTCTACGGTTACCTGCAACGGAACCGGCTTCCCCACGAACAATAATCCAAACATCAACATCCCGAATGGATTCTCCAACGACGTCACCGTTTACAATGCGGTCGGCAAAGTGGATTTCAACGTCAACCAAAATAACCGCATCAGCGGGATGTACTTCTTCGGCAACAATACGGGGACGGTCGAAGACTTTCCGGAGTATCAATCGAAGTGGCGGTCGAAGATTCACACGCGCGCTCAGGTGTTTGGCGGAAGCTGGGCGTGGAATCCCAATGCCCATTGGGTGAACGAAGCACGCTTCGGCTATAACCGCCTTTACCAGCCGACCTTGCCGGGCGATCTCAATACCCCCGCGTCCAGCTATGGGCTTAACACCGGTGTGTCTGGCCCATTCACGGGCGGACTGCCGCGCATCGGGTTTGGCGGCTACTTCTTTCCGGGACTGGGCGGCTTCAAATGGCCAAAGTTTCAGGGACCGGACTCCATCACGCAGTTCATCGATCACGTTTCCTACACTGCCGGCAAGAACGCCATCAAGTTCGGCGGCGAACTGCATCGCAACGACGTCACGAACGCAGCCTACGGCAATTCCCGCGGCAGCATCACGTTCTTAGGCGGCGTCTTCGATCCCGCTTCGACTCCGCTCGAGGATTTTTTCGCAGGCTATCCGTTCAAGGCCTCCGTGGAGGTGGGCAACCCGACTTTGCGCCTGCACAATTGGGCGTATTCGGCCTTTGTTCAGGACGACTGGCGCGTGGCCCGGAAACTGACGCTGAATTTCGGCGTGCGTTACGAATTCAGCTCGGTGCCACAAGAACAACACAATCTGCTCGGGAATTTTGATTCGACGCGGGGATTAGTGCAGGTGAAAACAGGCACCAATCAGATCCCAAGCCTCTATAACCCTGATCACAAGAACTTCGCGCCGCGCTTCGGATTTGCCTGGGATACGAACGGCAAAGGATCAACCGTGATCCGCGGCGGCGCCGGGCTGGTTTATGAGACCCTAAACTGGCAGTCGTTCATCGCCTTCAACAACGCCTTTGGCCCGGGCAGCGTTCCGACCGGCGCGATCATTGATGATGCTGGCAATACCTCCGGCGGCACGATCACCACGGGAAACACCACCTTGCCTTTCTTCCTTAGTCCTACCCCTGTTTCTTGGGACCAGCCCCAACTCTACGGCGCCCCGACCATCAATTGCTTCGACAGCCCATGCCCCATCATGACCGT
>JBGPFV010000271.1:0-4290 GCA_041483535.1 Terriglobia bacterium
GCCAACGGTCTAAGTGCCGCCGCCCTGCCCCGCGCCACTGTCGAGATAGGCGCCGTAGTCATCGGGGTTCGAGCTTGGCGCGTTCAGGTCGCTTCCCGGCGAGTTGTAGTTATACGAATCCGGATTGTACGGCGGATCGTCGGAGGGGTCGTAGCCGTAATCCGGGTAGTAGGAATACGCCGGCCACGGGTTATACCAGAAAGGATCGTACCACCAAGGATCCCAGCCGAGCCCCCAGCCGCCCCACCACGGCCATCCGAACCCGAAGCCCCAACCACCTCCCCAACCCCAACCCCAGCCACGGCCCCATCCGTTGCCAGGCCAGCCGCCTCTCCAACCATTGCCGCGCCAACCAAAACCCGTAGTGGCACCGGAGGTTCTACCGGCGAAACCAGACCCGACTCTTGACGACGCGACTCTTGACGGGCCAAAAGAGCGCCAAGCGCCCTCGGAACTTCCGGCGTTACGAGCGGACAAACTTGAGTTCGCAAAGCTTCCGGAATTGCGTCCCTCGCTCAAACGCGCGCTACTACCGGAGCCGCCAAACGAATGCCACTGCCCATCGTTGATTGCCGGACGAACGATTGCCGGACGAAAATTCGACGCACGACTTCCGCCTGAGCCAAAACCGCGGCCCCCTTCAGACCTGCCATACGAGCGGCTGCCCGCTCCATTAGGACCAGCCCCTGACCGACCACGAAAGCCGCCGCCTTGGTGATAACCTCCTCCACCAAGAGACCGTCCGCCGCCATAATATCCGCCCCCGCCGTGAAAGCCGCCGTCGCCGTGAAAGCCCCCACCGCCACCACCGTGAAAGCCGCCACCGCCGCCACCACCGTGGCCGCCGCCGCGCTGAGCGAATGCTGAATTTGGTGTGAGAGCAAGACTGACGAACGTGGCAAATGCGAGAAGGGGTCGGAGAAGACCGGATCTGCCCATAATCTGTACCTCCCTCCGAACCTGGGAGTGCGGTTGCGAGCGGCAGCCTACCTGCCAGGACTGCGCTCATACCTCATCAGATTCTAATCCCAGGCCAGTGGTTGCACCCAAGAAGGGTATGAATGGGGGTGTCCCACTGATCGCGCACTTTGCGATGAGTGGGTTCCGCCCTGACCAGTCCCCTCCACCCGGTGTAAAATTAAAAGTCGCGAATATCCGCGCTAATGTTCCGTCCTGGAAAGGATCTCCTATGGCCACCATGGAAGCCCCGCCGCGTTTGCAAGTACGCCTGCACGAAGGTGCGTTCAAGAATGAGCCGTTCGTCGATTTCACCAAAGAAGACAACGTGCGCAAGATGCGCTCCGCCATCGAAAAAGTCCGCGGACAACTCGGCCGCGAGTACGACCTGATCATCAGCGGCAGGCGCCTCAAGACCTCCGACAAGATCCGTTCCATCAATCCCGCCAAGCCCTCGGAAGTGGTCGGGGTTCACCAGAAAGCTGGCAAGGAACACGTCGAGCCCGCCGTGCAGGCGGCTCTCGAAGCCTTCACCCACTGGAGCCGCACGTCGGTAGAAGAACGCGCGTCCCTTTTGTTCCACGTGGCCGATGTAATGCGCGAGCGCAAGCTCGAATTCATGGCGTGGCTGGTGTTCGAAGTCTCCAAAAACTGGCTCGAAGCCGACGCCGACGTTTCCGAGACCATCGATTTCTGCGAGTTCTACGCCCGCGAGGCCCTGCGCTTCGCGAAAGTTGAGCCGCCCGTGCAACTGCCAGGCGAGCACGGCACGTTAACCTACATCCCGCTCGGCGTCGGCGCCGTCATTCCGCCGTGGAACTTTGCCTGCGCCATCATGGCCGGCATGACCCTCGCGTCCATCGTCAGCGGCAACACCGTCGTCCTGAAGCCGTCGAGCGATTCGCCGACAACCGCCGCGAAGTTTGTTGAGCTGCTGGAAGAATGCGGCATGCCCGAAGGCGTCGTGAATTTCTGCCCCGGCGGCGGCGCAAGCTTCGGAGACGCCCTGGTCGCGCATCCCAAGATTCGCTTCATTGCTTTCACCGGCTCGCGCGAAGTCGGATTGCACATCAACCAGACCGCCGCCCAGCAGCAGCCGGGCCAGCTCTGGATCAAACGCACCATCCTCGAAATGGGCGGCAAAGATGCCATCGTCGTCGATGCCGATGCCGACATCGACTCCGCCGTCGAAGGCGTGGCCCAGGCCGCGTTCGGCTTCCAGGGCCAGAAATGCTCGGCCTGCTCTCGCGCCATTGTCGACGAGCGCGTCTACGACAAGTTCCTTGAGAAGCTCAAATCCCGCGCCGAGCGCATCACCGTCGGCGATCCCACCATGAACCCCAACATGGCCGCCGTCATCAACCAAGGTTCGATGAACGACATTCTCCGCTACATCGAGATTGGCAAGAAAGAAGGGCGCCTCATCACCGGCGGCGCCCGCGACACCAGCGCTGGAAACGCCGAAGGCTACTTCATTCAGCCCACCGTGATCGCCGACATCCCGGCCAAGTCGACGCTCGAGCAAGAAGAAATTTTCGGACCGGTGCTGGTCGTGATCAAGTCGCGCAACTTCGACCACGCCCTCGAAATCGCCAACGACACCCAGTTCGGACTCACCGGCGCCGTCTACTCCAGTTCGCGCGACAAACTCGACCGCGCCGTGCGCGAGTTCCACGTCGGCAACCTCTACCTGAACCGCAAATGCACGGGAGCGATGGTGGGCGCGCATCCCTTCGGCGGCTTCAATATGTCCGGCACCGACTCGAAATCCGGCGGCCCCGACTATCTCTACCTTTTCACGCAAGCCAAGAGCGTCGGCGAGAAGATCGTGTAGCTCAAACGAGAATCACGCAGGCACGGCCGGAGACGCAAGTCTCCGGCTTTTCTATCGGTCCGGGAAGTTCATGCGCCGCACCAGTTCCTGAAAGCGCGGGTCGGAGCGGAGGTTGTCGAAGAAGGGTTCGACTTTGAGCTGAGGCATCTCGGCGGAGCGCTCCTCATAGGCTTTGCTCAGTAGCCTCATCGCGTTATCCCGGTCGCCCAGTCCCGCATAGGGAACCGCCATCATATAAGGATCCACATACGTTTGCTCCGACAGGCGCCTTATTCTCTCAACAACCCTGAGTGCTTCGCTGCGTCTGCCCGAGACTGCGTAGAGAAAACCGGCAACGTTATTATTGTTGCCGTACTCGCCCATGGTCTTGTACTCAGCGAACGCTTCCGGATACATCCCCTTGAGGGTATAGGACCACGCCAGCAGGACCCGCACCCACTCGTAGTTGGGGTCCAGTTCGAGCGTTTTCTTATACTGATCAATGGCTGCATCGTGCCGGCGCGCCATCATCTGCACCCATCCCAGATGCATGTTCGTGTAACGCGAAAGCGGATCATGTGCCAGGGCTTGTTTGGCCTCGCTGATCCCCTGGTCGAACCGGCCCATGGTGACCAGGTAAGTCGCGTAACGATCATGGGCATCCGTGCTGCTGGGGTCCAGTTCGAGCGCGCGCCGGAATTCCCGCTCCGCCCCGGCCCAATCCCAATCGGAATTGAGTTTCACATATCCCAAGGCTGCGTGGGCGTCTGACAGCGTTTCGTCCAGCTCCAGTGCTTTCAGAGCCGCCGCTCTCGCCTTGGGGAAGGCTTCCTTCGGGGCCTCGAAATAGCCCATCGAGGTATAGCAGAGAGCCAGACCTGCATAAGCCGGGGCGCAGCCTGGGTCCTTTTCAATCGCTTTCTGGAAGTATTCGACGCTTTTCTCCAGCCCTTCTGGCCACCGCTGCCAATGGTAGCGGCCGTGGAGGTAGGCATCATAGGCTTCGGGATTGACTGGACGCGCTTTGGCCAGACTCGCCCGCTCCGCGGAACTAATCTTGCCGTTAATCTCCCCGACGATCGCCTGCGAGACCTCCCTCTGCAGCGCGATGACGTCTCGCAGATCGCGCTCGTAGCTTTCGGACCACAAGTGTCGCTCCGGCTTGACTTGGACCAGTTGCGCCGCGATCCGCACCTGGTCGCCTGAACGCATGGCCGAGCCTTCCACCACTGCGTCCACGTGCAACTCCCGCGCGATCTGCGGCACTGTTTTGTTCGTGCCTTTGTACTGCATCACCGATTGACGCGAGATCACGCGTAGGGTGCGGACCTTGCCCAGTTCGGTGATGAGCTGCTCGGTCATGCCATCGGCAAAGTACTCTTCCTCCGGGTCGCCTGACAGGTTTTCCAGCGGCAGGACCGCGAGTGAGTGGATGTGGGATGGGCGGAGCCAATCCAGCAGCTTCTGCCGCTCGACAATGCTGGCTGCGACAGCCACGACTATCAGGGCCAAGGTCGCCA
>JBGPFV010000272.1:0-4282 GCA_041483535.1 Terriglobia bacterium
ACGGTGGTCCCGGTGGAGCGCTTTGGAGAAGAAACCGACCAGCTCTGGCAAAGAGCATCCGCAGGCTACGACTTTGCCCTGATGCGTGACAGCAGTTACTTGAACTGGCGTTTCTCCGA
The DNA here is from genome assembly GCA_041483535.1 of Terriglobia bacterium. Classification (GTDB taxonomy): domain Bacteria; phylum Acidobacteriota; class Terriglobia; order Terriglobales; family Acidobacteriaceae; genus Acidiflorens. The sequence goes on from JBGPFV010000272.1 coordinate 120, forward strand.
TTGCCCGACCCGCTACCAGATGTGGCTCGCGCTCCGGAACGGCCAGGCTGTGGGTTTCCTGGTGACCTCGGCAAACCGAACCGTCCCCACCGCTGCCCTCGTCGATCTGTTTACCGAGAGCCGCGACGGGGAAGCAGTGCGGGCGCTGCTGGCAACCGGCATTGGCAGCTTGCTGAACGGTGGCGTCCGGTCGATTAGCACCTGGACCGTGCAAGGGTCCGCACCTGGATCCGAACGTGGATTCAAACTCTCCGCGGCTCAGGAGTTGCTGACGCGCGCCTTTCCTTTTTGCATGACGCCGCATCTTCATCTCGCCTTTCGAGTCCTGCTGCCACAAGAAATCACCTTACCCCTGCCATCGCAAAAATGGCATTTCACTCTTGGGGACAGCGACGGCGATTGATGCCAGGCGAAGACTCTCCATTCGCGAAAGGCGAAGTAAGCGCCGCCTTCGATCGCATGTCTTCTTACTATGCCGGCGAGCGGGGACAGTCGCCATGGTTTCAGGCCCAACTCAAGATTGTGCTCGAGATGCTCGATTCCAAACCGGGGCTTCTCCTCGATGTCGGCTGCGCGGCGGGCGCCGAGTTTGAGCCGCTGCTCGCTCGCGGCTTTCAGATTGTCGGGCTCGATTATGCTCCGAAGATGCTGGCTTTGGCGCAGCAACGCTTCGGCGCATCCCGCAGCGTACACCTTTGCCGCGCCGATGCTGAAGCCTTTCCTTTTCCGGCCGCCAGCTTTGACCAGGTGGTGTGCCTGGGCGTGTTCGAGTACCTGACCACCTATGATCGCTGTCTGGACGAGATCCACCGCGTTCTGCGCCCTGGTGGCGTAGCGATTATTTCCCTGCCAACGCGCATCAGCTTAGATCGTTGCTCCAACCGTCTCTGCAACTTCACCGCCGTGCCCTTGTGGAGAGCGATAAAAAGGCTGATGGGCAAACCCACGTCCACCCAGCCGGTTGGCGAGCGATGGAATCGTTGTATCCCCTGGCAGGTCCCCGCCCTGCTCCGCAGGCATGGTCTCACTCCAGAGGACAGCGCGTACTCAGGGTTCCTCTTGTTTCCTCTTGGGCATTTGTGGCCCGGGGCGGAGTTCCGCCTTTTCTCGCTGATGGAGCGGTTCTCGAGGTCCCACTTTCTGGGGTGGACGCTGAGCCAGTACCTGGTTAGTGCCCGAAAAAGCTAGCGCCCGGAAAACCGGGGGGCGGGCCCGGAACGTCGGCCGCTCTATCAAACTCATCGCTTTTCACGCGCTGCCCTAATTGCCGGACCGCTCGCTCCGCCCCGTCCCGCGCCGGTTTTCAAGCTTCGCGCCAGCAAAACCCAATTGGACAACGCGGCCCGCGAATCGGTACATGCCGCGGGTGCATGTACTAACGGGTTCCCGATGCACTACTGGCATCTGGGAACCAGGTACTCATCTCGATAAATTCAGCACAGGACAATCGACTAGTCCCCCATCCTGTCAGGTCGAGGGCTCGCAATGTTTGAAACCGCGGCACGATTCAATAAAAAAGAAGATGCTGTCTTAATATCTCATTCCGGATTTTCACTCGCGCTCGCGCAGCGCCTTAGCGTTCTGGTGCTCCTGCTGGCGGTCGCGCTCATGACCACTTCGTGCGGTATGCCGGCCCAGGCCTCCGGATCTGGGACCTCGACCAAATTGAATTTGACTGGCAGTTTTCCCGCCGGCACCGTCGCTGAGTCTTACAATACAGTGCTCACGGTTGGCGGCGGAGATCCCCCCTACCAATTCTCGGTGAAAACCGGCGCCCTACCCGCGGGCATCACCTTGAACCCACTCACAGGAAAAGTTTCGGGGACGCCCACCACGCCCGGCCTGTACTCGTTCGAGGTGATGGTGACCGACACGCCGCGGCTCGATCAGGGAAGCGAGACATTCCAAGTCTCCATCCATAAGAACGTCAAGGTCAGTGTGCTTCCGACGACCGGAGCTTTGGTGTCGAGTCAGAAACTGCAGTTCACCGCCACGGTAAGCGGGACTTCCAATACTGCGGTGACCTGGTCGGCGGCGGCAGGCTCGATCGATGCGAACGGGGTTTATACCGCCCCGGTAGTAACCGCGCAAACCAGCGTGGGCGTGACCGCTACCAGCAGCGCGGACCCCTCGAAATCAGCCAGCGCGACCGTCACAGTTGGCCCCGTAGGCACTCAGTCCCTGAAAATCACAACCTCAAATCTTCCCCAAGGCGCGCTAGGGAACCCCTATAGCGACGTGTTCGCGGCGACCGGCGGGTCCACCCCGTACAGTTGGAGCATTTCCGCCGGCACTGCTCCGGCGGGGCTCTCGATGAATGCGAATGGAGATTTTGCCGGCATACCTACGACGGCTGGCACCTTCAACTTCACGGTCACGGTCACCGATGCCGCGAGCAAGACGGCAAACGGCAATTTCAGTACAACCATCACCGCGGGCGGCAATTTCGATGGTCCCGCAGAACTGCCGAGAGTGACCGTTTCCAGTGCGATGTCCGACACGCCCGCGCCCGGCCAGATTATCCAGGTCAACGCCACTAGCGACCCGCAGACGGCGGTCAACAACGCCCAGTGCGGAGATACAATCCAGCTCCAGGCGGGGGCCACCTACACCGGTAAGCTGACACTGCCCGCCAAGGCGTGCGACGACCAGCACTGGATTATTATTCGTACCAGTGCTCCCGATAGCGCCCTTCCGGCGGAAGGCCAGCGCCTCACGCCCTGCTATGCCGGGGTGGCCTCGCTGCCCAATCGTCCGGCATACAGCTGTACGAACCCGCAAAACGTGCTGGCCAAGATTTCCCGGTCGGTAAACATGGGAAATGGCCCGGTCACTTTCGCCAGCGGAGCCAATCACTACCGTCTGCTCGGCCTGGAGATTACGCGGCCGGTGGATACGGTTCCGGTCGTAGGGCTGGTTGCAGCCACCATCGATATGCCGGCCGATCACATCATCATTGACCGCTGCTGGATCCACGGGACGGCGCAGGATGATACCCGGCGCGGGGTTGCCCTCCGCGGCACCACCTATGTGGCGATCGTGGATTCTTACCTGAACGATTTCCACTGCCAGTCGATTACGGGATCGTGCACGGATTCTCAGGCCACGGGAGGCGGCACCGGCGATAACCCGAGCGGTCCCTGGAAGATCGAGAACAACTTCCTCGAGGCGGCCGGTGAGAACATTCTCTTCGGAGGCGCAGCGTCAACCATCGTCCCCGCCGACATTACCATCCGCCGCAACCACTTCTACAAGGTCCCACAATGGCAGAAGGGCTCGACAGGCTTTGTGGGAGGGTACTCCGGCAATCCCTTCGTGGTGAAGAATCTTTTTGAAATCAAGAACGGAACCCGCATCCTGTTCGAAGGCAACATTCTTGAGTACTCGTGGGGCGGATTCTCGCAGAACGGGCAATCGATTCTGATTACGCCACGCAACGACTATAACAAGAAGACCCAGACCAACAACCTCTGCTCCATCTGCGAAGCCACGGACATCACCGTTCGCTACAACAGAATCAGCCACACGGCGGCGGGACTCGACATTGCCGCCGTCCCGGTGAACGGTTATGGGGCGCAAGCCGCCGAGCGCTACAGCCTCCATGACCTCGTCATCGATGACATCGAAGCCACGAAGTACACAGGCGGCGGTGGTTTGTTCCTGGTGATGAATTTTTGGCCCACGCAGGTATTGAACAACGTCAGCATCCGGCACCTGACCGGCATCCCGGACCAACGCGGCCATGTGCTGGGGATCGCGAATAGCTTGAATAATCCGCAAATGTATGGCTTCACCTTCTCCGACAACGTGGTGGTCGTTCCGACGTTCCCGGTCTGGTCGGCGGGAGCCATCAACGACTGCGCGATTGCCGACGTTCCGTTGCCGGTCCTTAACGCCTGTTTCACGACCTACTCCTTTACCAACAACATCCTGGCGGGTGCCTCGCCCACAGTTTACCCACCCAGCAAATGGCCTGCCGGAAACCTCTTCCCGGCCACGGTCGACGCCGTGGGATTCGTGAACTTCAACAATGGCAATGGAGGCGACTATCACCTCCAAACCAGCAGCCCTTACAAGGGAACAGCCAGCGACGGCCTTGATCCCGGCGCCGACATCGACGCCCTGAACGCTGCCATTCAGGGAGTGGAATAACGCAACTGCGG
>JBGPFV010000273.1:0-4281 GCA_041483535.1 Terriglobia bacterium
GGATGACAATGTCTATTTATGAATCCAGACTTGTTCACTCGCGCTGAATCGGCCGCAGCCTTTGTGCTTTCCGAGACCAAACTGCGTCCGCAGATCGGGCTCGTCCTCGGTTCGGGCCTGGGATCACTTGCCGACGATCTCAGCGAAACCGTGCGCATTCCTTATGCTCACATTCCGACATTTCCTCGTTCGACGGCGGTGGGTCACGCCGGACAACTCGTGATTGGCAAGTCCGGCGACGTTCCCGTGGCGGTGATGCAAGGACGGGTGCATGTGTATGAAGGATATTCAGCCGCCGAGGTCGCGTTTCCGACGCGCGTGCTCGGACGAGCTGGCATACGCGCGTTGATTCTCACCAACGCCGCGGGCGGCATTAACCTCGAATACGGACAGGGCGCGCTGGTCATCCTGCGCGATCACATCAATCTGCAAGGGCAGAATCCGCTGACGGGCGCGAACGACGAGCGCTTCGGCCCGCGCTTCCCCGACATGAGTTATACCTATGCCAAACGCTACCGCAAGATCGCGCTGGAAGAAGCGAAGAAACTTTCGATTCCGCCGCGCGAGGGCGTTTACGCAGCGTTGGCAGGGCCGAGTTACGAAACTCCAGCGGAGATTCGCTACCTGCGCACCATCGGCGCCGATCTGGTGGGCATGTCCACCGTTCCGGAAGCAATTGCCGCGCGGCACATGGGGATGAACGTCCTGGCCATCTCATGCGTGACGAATATGGCTGCGGGAATTCTCGATCAGCCGCTGGTTCACGAAGAAGTGCTGGAAGTGGGACGACGAGTGATGGGACAGTTCGTCGGACTGCTGCGGGCGGTGCTGCCGCGGATTGCGGAGGAGTTGCAGAAGCCCGGTTAGATTGTTCTCGCTCGCGAAAAGAGACGCGGCAAGCCGCGTCTCTACAGTTAATTCAATGGCCCTTGCGGGGGATGAAGACCGTTTGTGGCGGATCGATGGCGTACGCCGCCGCGAAGCTGGCCTGGTTGAGCGCAAAGCTGGCTCGACCGCGCGAATCGATGAACAGCAACGGCTGCTTAAGCGGCACATCGCTGAACGTCTTGACGAACGGCATTTCGACTTCGTGTCCCGCGATCGTAACCTTCAGTTTATCGCCGCGCTGATACCCGAGCTTCAGAAAATCGTCGGCGGTGATGTTCGTGATCAGGTTCCCGAACGGACCATCCAGGGCGATCACTTCGCCGGTCAAACCTCGCTCATCCGCGCTTGCGGGTTTCAGATCGAGCCGGAAGAGCTCTTTGACCACGGGTCCAACCTGGGTCCAGTCGTCGCCACGCGCGATGTGAGCGCCGACGGGAGAGAAAATATCCCGGCCATGGAAAGTGGAGGAAATTTTGGCTCCTACCATCCAATCGGGATTGGTGACCTCGCGAATCGCTTCGACGCCGTCGCGTTGCTCGACCATGGTCATCAGGCCGTTGTCGGGCAGCACGAAAAATTGCCCGCGCTTCGATTTCACCACCACCGCCTTGCGTGCACTGCCCACGCCGGGATCGACCACGGCCACGAATACGGTTCCCGCCGGGAAGTAGGGGGTGGCGCCGAACAGGAAACGCGCGCCGTCCCGAATGGAAAAAGCGTTGACCTGATGCGTGAGATCGACAATGCGAAGGTTGGGAGCGATGTCGTACATGACGCCCTTGCACAACGCCACCGAGTCGTCGACGATGCCGAAATCGGTCATGAAGACAACCGTTGGCGGAGGTTGCAGGGCAGGTTGCTGCGCCCGAAGAGGGCTCGCGGCCACGAGCAACAAGGCGAGCCCCAAACCGAATATTCGCGCCGATCTTTCTGCCCGCGTTAATGTCCTACGCATAAAGTCCGAACTCTCCGAAAAGACTACTATAATCTGGGCAGCAAAACTTTAGCCGGCAATCGAGTAATCCAGGAGAGAGCTAACGATGTCCAATGTGATTCCCGAAAAATACCTCGACCTCTTCCAGAAGCGCGCTTTCGCCAGCCTGGGCACGGTCATGCCCGACGGGAGGCCGCAGGTCACTCCCGTGTGGTGCGATTTCGACGGCCAACACGTCATCTTCAACTCGGCCCGCGGACGTCAGAAAGATCGCAACGTGCGCCGCGATGCGCGGGTGGCGCTGGCCATCGTCGATCCCGACAATCCTTATCGCTATCTGGAGATCCGCGGCACCGTGGTTGAGATTACCGAGGACGGCGCCGCCCAACACATCGACAAGATGGCGAAGAAGTACCTGGGTGTCGACAAGTACCCCAACTCGCAGCCGGGTGAGGTTCGCGTGCTCTACAAAATCCGGCCCGAGCACACGACCGTGATGGGGTAGGTGGGCTTGTGTGGCGGGGACACTCTTGTCCGCGCGCGGCTTAAACAGCATCCGCGAACGCAGGTCGAGAACACAGCCCAGGGCCGCGGACAGGAATGTCCGCGCCACACTTACCACTGTTTTCTCCGATAACCTTTCCTCTCCAAACGAGTCCAACTCCCAATGGAACTTCGCAGGATATTTCTTCGTATTAGACGAGAGTCGAGGAATCCTGGTCGTTATCTGTTTCCTGGGGGGAGCATCTATGGAAGTTGGGAAGAATGGTTGCGACGGCTTGCACGCGCACGCCATTAATGCTCAAGCCGATAGCATTTCAGCGCAGCAGGTGGTGAAGGCCGCGCACGAAGAACTCCTCCAGCTCATGCGGCAGCGCGCCGAGATCATGAAGCGCATTGGCACGGTAAAGCAGACCATTGCGGGATTGGCGAATCTTTTCGGCGAGCAGGTGCTCAGCGACGACTTGCTGGAACTGATCGACCGCAAGCCCAACGGCCGCCAGCCCGGTTTCACCAAGGCGTGCCGAAGGGTGCTTATGGAAGTGCGGCGTCCGCTGGGAGCTCGCGAGGTTTGCCTGGAACTGGAACGATACGCTCCGGCCATCCTGGCACGGCACAAAGACCCGCTGGCCTCGGTCACCACCGTTTTGAATCGTCTGGTGGGCTACGGCGAGGCTCGCAGCTTGAGCAACGAGCGCGGACGGCGAGTGTGGGAGTGGATCAGCGACACCGAGGCGCTGGCGGATGTGATGCCTTCTCGTCGAATCGGCTAGTGCCCAGCCCCTGAAGGGGGCGGCCGATTTCGAAGAACTTTCGGCATCGCTAAAGCGATGCCCGGATACGAATCTTGTTTTTTCTGGTACGCCGGCAGTAAGCCTTCCTTTTTCCAGATGACGCGTCACGTGCGCATACCCGGCCGCGTGCGGATCGTGCGTCACCATCACCATCGTCTTGTGGAAGCTTTCATTCAACCGCTTCAGTATCTCCAGGGGCTTTTCGGTGACTTTCGTAACTCTCAATTGGGCGGTTGAAGGCGGTATTCTAGCGGTGATTCTCCCCCTGTTCTTAGCCAAAACCATATTCAGGGTGGAGTGCGGCTTATCACCGCGAGGCAATTGTAATGGCGACGATGTTTGGCCGTTTTGAAATCCAGAGTGAGCTTTCCAAGTCCGACACGGCCTTGATTTACAAGGCAATGGACTCGGAAGCCAACCAGGTCGTGGCGCTCAAGACGCAGAGTCTGGAGCCGCTGGGCGACGGCGCGGACGCGTTTGTCGAGACGCTGATCGCCGAAGGCGAGAGTACGCGCGATCTCGTTGGCCAGAACATTGTCCTGCTCTACGGCGCCGGTGAGATCGACGGCCAGTTCTGCGCGGCCATGGAGTACATCCAGGGCAACAGTGTTGCTACCATGCTGGCGCGCAAGGAAGGCTTCTCCATCTGGGATCTGCTCGACATTACACGGCAGGTCTGCGCTGGCCTCGAGCTGGCGGCCTCGAAGGGTGTGACCCACTGTTCACTGGAGCCCGCCAAGATCATGGTGCAGTGGGACGGGATGGTCAAAATCCTGGGCTATGGCATCTCCAACATGAGCCTCATCACAGCGGCGTCGGGAAAAGGGTTGGGCCGGCTCATGCCCTACTGCTCTCCCGAACAGATTCGCGGCGAAGCCATCGACCTGCGTTCGAACCTGTTTACCCTGGGCGCAATCCTCTACGAAATGGTGGCTGGCCAGAAGGCTTTCGATGCCGCGGATCCGGTTGCGCTGGCCAGCCGGATTGAGAACGAGATGCCCGCCAGCCCTGCGGCGATCAATTCCAAGATTCATCCGGCGGTGAACGCGCTGATTATGAAAGCGCTGGCGAAAAATCCGGCGGAGCGTTATCAAAGCGCGCGTGAACTTTTGGACGACTTGGAGAAGTGCAAGGAAAACGGCAAGAAAGCCGCTCCTGATGCCA
>JBGPFV010000274.1:0-4276 GCA_041483535.1 Terriglobia bacterium
CAAGGTATCGATGTACTCGAAAGCTCGAAGGGGCCTTCGACCGATCTGGAAAAAAAATTCGAAGAAGTGGAAGAGGGCTCCGAGGACGTCGAACTCGACCTAACCCCCGGCGCTCTAGAAAAAACCAACGACCCCGTCAGAATGTATTTAAGGGAGATGGGGACGGTTCCTTTGCTTACGCGCGAGGGCGAAGTCGAAATCGCCAAGCGCATCGAGCGGGGGCAAAACCGGGTTCTGAAGGCGCTATCGCGCTCGCCGATTGTGATTCGTGAACTCCTCGCTTTGGGCGAGGACCTCGAGAAGGGCGTCCGCTCCATCAAAGAGCTGGTTACGTTCGACGAAGAGGAAATCACGGAAGAGATCGTCGAGAATCGTCTGCAAGCATTTCTCGCTAAGATCAAAGCGCTCGACAAGCTTTACAAAAAGGTGTCGCCGCTCCAGGAAAAGATGGCGGCGGTGAATATAAAGAAGCGGCCGCGCGACCATCGCCGGTACCGCTTCCATCTGGCGCACGCGATTGTGCGCACGTCGATCGCGGTGCGCAACCTTGGCTTCACCAACAACGAACGCAAACGCCTGATTGACCGCGTCAACCGTACGGTCGACGGCATGCGCTCGCTCGACCGCCAGATCCAGAACCTGGAGAAGCGGGCCGACGCGACCCGCAGCGACGATCAAAAAAAGGAATACAAGAAGCAGTCGCGCGCGGTCCGCGGAGAGCTGGAAAAGCTCGAAGTGGAAGCGGGCCTGTTGTTCCAGGAACTCAAGCGCACGCAGCGCGAGATTATCCAGGGCGACATGGACGCCGAGCACGCCAAGCGCGAACTGATTGAAGCCAACTTGCGCCTGGTGGTCTCGATCGCGAAGAAGTACACCAATCGTGGATTACAGTTCCTCGACCTGATTCAGGAAGGCAACATCGGCCTGATGAAGGCGGTCGATAAGTTCGAATACCGCCGCGGCTATAAGTTTTCGACTTATGCCACGTGGTGGATTCGGCAGGCAATCACTCGCGCCATCGCCGATCAGGCGCGCACGATCCGCATCCCGGTGCACATGATCGAGACGATCAACAAGCTGATCCGCACGTCGCGGCAGCTGGTGCAGGAACTGGGACGCGAGCCCACGTCGGAAGAAATCGCCAAGCGGATGGACATTCCGGTGGCGAAGGTCCGCAAGGTGCTGAAGATTGCGCAGGAGCCGATCTCCCTCGAAACGCCGATTGGCGAAGAGGAAGATTCGCACCTCGGCGACTTCATCGAAGACCGCGCGGTGGTTTCGCCGGCCGAGGCCGTGATCAACGTCAACCTCAAAGACCAGACTTCGCAGGTGCTGCGTACGCTGACACCGCGCGAGGAGAAGGTCATCAAGATGCGCTTCGGACTCGAAGACGGTTCCGAGCACACGCTGGAGGAAGTCGGGCAATCGTTTGCGGTCACGCGCGAACGCATCCGGCAGATTGAGGCCAAGGCGCTGAGAAAGCTGCGACATCCCTCGCGCTCGCGGAAGCTGCGGGCGTTCATGGATGGGGTAAGGGACTAACACCCTTTCACCACAGGGACTCAGAGGCACAGAGAAAATCGGGTAGAGAAACTGAAGGGCGCGAGTGATCGCGCCCTTTTTCCTCGGAGGCACCCGCGGCAGATTACTGGCTGCTGCTATTTACTATATGGTTAACAGAGACGTTACGAATGAAAAAAATCTTTTTCTCGATCCATTAAAATCATTGGTTTAGGAGAAAAATCCCGCCAAATCTTTGGGTTTAAAGGACTTATAGGTAAAATATTCCGGAATAAGGAGTTAGAGGCGGGGAATCGGTTGTGGGCTCGGAGAAAATGTTGCCTTTCTGGCTTCCATTTGATGTCAAAGAACTCTCTTGCTGGCGAGATGGGCATGCAATGGAAAAGGGTGCGGGAGTGATCCGCACCCTTATTTATCTTGTAATTCTATTATATCAATTCAAGCTGCGTGTCCGGACACGTTTCCCGATTTTATTTTGCCTGCCAATTCATTGGCTTAGGGAGAAAATCGTCAAAACCGGGGCTTGACAGAATTTGCCAGAATCGAGAAATGGATCTCGCTACTCCAGCGGCCTGCGGTGAAAACTGCGGCGTCCGAAACCAGCGCCTGAAGAGGCTGCGGAAAAACCCGCCGAGCGCGCAAGAAGCTCACCTCGGGCGCTGAAGCGCGACGCAATGTCAGCGACTTACGGCACGACTGAAGTCGTGCCCTTCCCGAAAACCTGCTTGAAATGGAGTTTTTCCGCAGGCTGCTAGATCTTCTGCAGCCTCTGCACGTCGTGGACGCCGGGGATCTGGCGGACTCCGTCGATGATTTTCTGGAGATGTTTCAGGTCGGCGATTTCGAGGACCACGTCTACGCTGGCTTGTCCGTTCTGGCTGCGGGCTTCGATGTTGCGGATGTTGGTGTGGGCGTCGCTAATGAGGGCGGTGATTTGTTTGAGCATGCCGAAGCGGTCGTCGCAGAGCAGCGTGATTTTGACGGGATAAGAAACGGGCTGGCCGTCTTTGTCGCCGGCCCACTGCACGTCGATGCGGCGGTCGGGCTCGTAGAGAAGATTGGTGACGTTGGAACAATTAATGGAGTGGACGGCAACGCCTTTGCCGCGGGTGACATAGCCGACGATGGCCTCGCCGCGAATGGGGTTGCAACAGCGGGCGCGATAGACGAGCAGGTCGCCGTGTCCGCGGACGACGATGGCGTTGGTATCGCCGCCAAAAACGCGGCGGACAACGCTCGAAATGCCGCTCGAAATGCCGTTGGTGAAGCCGTGGGCCGCGGCCTGCTCCTCGCTTTCGGACATGGGCTGGGCGCCGGCGGGCGCGAACTTCGCCAGCACCTGGCGGGCCGAATACTTGCCGTAGCCGATGCCGGCCATCAGGTCGTCGGGACGGCCCAGTCCGTATTCGCTGGCCGCTCTTTGCAGGTCGGCTTCCTTGATTTCCTTCAGCGAGATGCGGTATTTGCGCGCTTCTTTTTCGATCAGCTTGCGTCCGATTTCAATGGCGCGCTCGCGCTGGTGGACGTTGAGCCAGTGCTTGATCTTGTTGCGGGCGCGGGAGGACTTGACGATGGCGAGCCAGTCGCGGCTGGGCTTGTGTCCGGGCTGGGTGACGACTTCGACGATGTCGCCGGAATGAAGCTTGTGGCGGAGGGGAACCATGCGTCCGTTAACCTTGGCGCCGGTGCAACTGTGGCCGACCTCGGTGTGAATCGAGTAAGCGAAGTCGATGGGCGTGGACTCGCGCGGCAGCACCAGAACCTTGCCCTTGGGCGTGAAGGTGTAAACCTCTTCGGGGTAGAGATCGACTTTCAGGGTAGAGAGAAATTCGTTGGGATCGGAGACGTCGCGCTGCCACTCGACCACCTGGCGGAGCCAGGCCAGGCGCTGCTCATCCTCGGCGGAGACGGCGCCGTCTTTATATTTCCAGTGGGCGGCGATGCCTTCCTCGCACATCTTGTGCATTTCTTCGGTGCGAATCTGAATCTCGAAAGTTTCGCCGGTCTCGGTGATCACGGAGGTATGCAGCGACTGGTAGAGGTTGGGTCGCGGCATGGCGATGAAATCCTTGATGCGTCCGGGCACGGGGCGCCAGAGGTTGTGGATGATGCCGAGAACGGCGTAGCAGTCCTGCACCGAGTTGGTGATGACGCGCATGGCGTAGAGGTCGTACACCTGATCGACCGCGATATGTTGGCGCTGCAGTTTCCTGTGGATGCTGTAGAGGCGTTTGACGCGGCTTTCGACGCGGCCGGTGATGCCGGCTTCCTTGAGGCCGTCGCGCAGCACGCCTACGACCCGCGTCATGAAAGCTTCGCCGGCTTTGCGGCGGGATTCGACGGCGGCGCGGACCTGCTCGTATCCGATGGGGTCGACGTACTTGAATCCCAGGTCTTCGAGTTCGCCGCGAATCTTGCCCATGCCGAGACGGTGGGCGATGGGGGCGTAGATCTCGAGCGTCTCGCGGGCGATTTTCTGCTGGCGTTCGGGATCGAGATGCTCGAGGGTGCGCATGTTGTGCAGGCGGTCGGCGAGCTTGATGAGGACGACGCGGATGTCGTCAACCATGGCCAGCATCATTTTGCGGAGGTTCTCGGCCTGCGCTTCTTCCCGGGAAGAGAAATCGATCTTGCTGATCTTGGTGACGCCCTCGACGATGTGGGCAACCTGTTCGCCGAATTCCTGGCGGATTTCAACGGCGGTGACCGAGGTGTCTTCGACCGAGTCGTGGAGCAGGCCGGCGGCGATGGAAAC